>JAKSSQ010000042.1 GCA_024403005.1 Clostridia bacterium
CATTTCGTGTACTGTGTCGTGGATTGCGTCGAGGTTGTACTTCTTAGCCATCTTAGCCAGTTCGAACGTGCCAGCTGTTGCGCCGTATTCGCATTCAACTCTCCAAGCCAGGTTCTTTTCTGTGGAAGCTGTCATGTTGGGTTCGAGTTCGGAACCGAGGAGTTCAGCAAACTTTGCAGCGTGTTCTGCTTCTTCGAAAGCTGCCTTTTCCCAGTAGAGAGCGATTTCGGGGTAGCCTTCTCTTGCAGCTACTCTTGCCATGCAGAGGTACATACCTACTTCGGAGCATTCGCCTGCGAAGTTAGCCTTGAGCTGGTCGATGATGTACTGCTTGTCTTCTGCGTTGTCAACTGCGTCCAGGTTCATGCCTACGCCGAATACGTGTTCAGCTGCGAGGGGAGCTGCCATGTCCATTTCCTTGAACTTGCTTCCGGGTACCTTGCAAACGGGGCATACGAAATCTGCGGGGATGGATTCGCCTTCATAAACATAACCGCAAACGGGGCATACAAACTTTTTCATACTTTTAATCTCCTTTGTCCTAATAATTAATGCTTTGAGCTGTTTTTAACACATTCATTGCATATTCCGGTAAATGTTACTGCCATCTGAGTGACTTTTCCGCATTTTACCGATTCTGCAAAATTTTCTGCCGGCGGCACGTCGTCCACGTCTATCACTGAATTGCAGCAGGTGCATATAAAGTGGGGGTGGGCCATCGTGTTTCCGTCGAAGCGTTCCATGCCGTCGATGACGCCAATGGAACTTACTAAGCCTTCCTTTTTAAAGGCTGCGATGTTTCGGTACACCGTACCGAGTGAAAGATCCGTAATTTCCGGTTTGAGCTGCGCATAGATCCAATCCGCAGTCGGGTGAGAGGTAGTTGACCGAATGCATTCAAGAATCGCATCTCTCTTTCTGCTGTGCCTCTGGTTTGCCATGCGTGTCTCCTTAAATATTTATTTTGTTTACTGTGGCTATTATACTGGACGGCAAAACATTTGTCAATAACAATAATCATTATTATTAAGAAATTTTTTCGGCGCATTTGGCCACAAATTTTGTATACAAAATAGTATCTAAAACCGAAACTGCGTAGTATAATAAATCGTTAGTGCATTTTATAAAGCTTAGGCTTTAATTATAAGGAAAGAGGAGACTTATATGAATAGAACATGGATAGAACTTGATTCTCAGGCACTTAAGCACAATCTGGACGAATTAAGCAAGGAATTTGACCCCAAGACAGGAATTATGGGCGTTGTAAAAGCTAACGGTTACGGCCACGGAGCCTGCCAGATCGGTGCTAAGCTGGCTGAATTCGGCGTAGACCACCTCTGCGTAGCTACTCTGGAAGAAGGTATCGAACTCAGAAAGGCCGGCCTTGATGGGTTCATCCTCGTACTCGGCTATACAGCACCTGCCTTCGCAATGGATCTTTACAAATATAAGCTTACACAGACTCTTGTAAGCATCGAATACGCTAAGCAGCTGGACGAAGTTTTCGCAAACATGGTTGCTGCAGCTATGCCCGAAATTAAGGATGCAAAGCTCATGGCTAACATGGCTGTCGACACAGGCATGCACAGAATCGGCGTTGCTCAGGACGACTACGAAACAATGAAGGAATTCTACAGCCTGCCCCACATTGAATGCACAGGCATGTTTACACACCTGCCCGTTGCAGACACAGGCGAAGAAGAACACGTTGAGTTCACAAAGAACCAGATCGCTGCATTCTTCAAGGCTAAGGAAGAACTTATCAAGGCTGGAATCAACCCCGGAATCTGCCACTGCCAGAACTCTCTGGGAAGCGTAAACTATTCCCCGCTGCCCGCAGACTATGCTCGCTTCGGAATCCTTATGTACGGCGCACTCCAGTGCTACGAAGACTACACAACAAGAAAGCTGGACCTGCAGCCCGTTATGACTCTTAAGGCACACATCGCATCCGTAAGAGAAATCGCTCCCGGCGAATCCGTAGGTTACGGCCGCACATTCAGAGCTGAAAGACCCACAAAGATTGCTACAATCGGTATCGGCTACGCAGACGGCGTACCCAGAAACCTCTCCGGCGGCAAGCTCAAGGCTATCGTAAACGGCCAGTACTGTCAGGGCGCAGGAAGAATCTGCATGGACCAGATGATGCTGGACGTTACAGACATTCCCGATGTAAAGATGGGCGACGTTGCAATCCTCCTTGGTAAGGACGGCGACAAGGCTATCTACGCAGAAGACTGGGCTCGCGATGCAGGCACAATCACAGACGAAATCTTTACAAGACTCAACAAGAGAATCGAAAACAACGGATTTGTAAAGTAATGTACTTCGAATACGGCGATAAGGAAATCGAATACTTAAAGAGCAGAGATGCGAAGCTGGCGGAAGCCATCGACCGTATCGGACATATTAACAGGCCGGTCCACACCGACCTGTTTTCCTGCGTTGTAGACGATATAGTGGGCCAGCAGATTTCCACGGCTGCACAGAAGACTATCTGGAAGAGGGTAGTGGACCAGCTGGGCGAAGTGACCCCATCAACGGTTTCCGCGCTTTCCGTTGAACAGATTCAGAGCTGGGGCGTGTCCTTCAGAAAGGCTGAATACATCAAGGATTTTGCAGATAAGGTTATGAACGGCGAGTTCATAATCGAAGAACTGGTGGATCTGCCCGACGAGGAAGTTATCGAAAGACTTTCTTCTTTAAAGGGCATCGGACGCTGGACCGCTGAAATGCTAATGACATTCTGCATGCAGAGGCCCGACGTGGTGAGCTACGGAGATCTTGCGATTATCCGCGGCATGCGCATGCTTTACCACCACAGAAAGATAGATAAGAAGCTTTTCGAAAAGTACAGAAGGAGATATTCTCCCTACGGAAGCGTTGCAAGCCTTTATCTCTGGGCTATTGCAGGCGGTGCAATTCCCGAATGGAAGGACTATGCGCCGAAAAAGAAGCCGGAGAAGAAGCCTTCAGGAAAGAAGACTTCTGCTAAAGCTTTAAAGGCAAAGAGCCCGAAGGCTGAAGCAGCGGAAAAGTAATTTTATAATTACTATATTGTAGAAAACAGAATATTACTGTAAAACAAAGGACCGCCGGTGTAAACCGAAGCGGTCCTTTTTGCGGAGATTATTTGTGTGAATAGAAATTGTTTCAGTTATAAGCTGCTGTTTTTGAACAAATGGCAGGCAACCTGGTGGTCCGGCGCATAGTCGGTCATTACAGGTCTTTCTGTCTTGCAGATTTCCATGCAGCTGTCGCATCTGTTTGCAAAGGGGCAGCCTGCAGGTACATCCAGAGGGCTTGGAGCTTCGGAATCGATGCTTTCGATGGGCTTGGAGAAGTCCATGTTAATATCGAAGATTGAGCCCATGAGAGCCTTTGTATAGGGGTGTACAGCGCGGGTATGCAGCTCGTCTCCCGGCAGAACTTCTACCAGATTTCCAAGGTACATAACTGCTACCTGGTGGGCGCAGCTTGCTACCAGGGCGATATCGTGGCAGATGAAGCCGATGGTTATGCCTTTTTCTCTCTGAAGCTTTGTTACCAGGTCGATAACGGTCTTCTGTACGGATACGTCCAGAGCTGATGTTGCTTCGTCCAGAATAAGAATTTCAGGGTGCAGAGCCAGGGCTCTTGCGATGGCAACTCTCTGTCTCTGGCCGCCGGACATGTTATGGGGATATCTATCTGCAAAGTCTCCCGGGAGTTCTACCATTTCCAGAAGTTCTCTGCACTTGGCGTCTTTTTCCTCCTTGGTAATGAGCCCGAAGTTCATGAGTGGTTCACACACGATGTCGCGGATGCGAAGCTTGGGATTGAAGGAATTGGCAGGATCCTGGAATACCATCTGAATATGTCTTCGGAACTGGCGCAGTTCTTCGCCTTTAAGCTTTGTAAGGTCTTTTCCCTGGAAGAGAATTTCGCCTTCCGTGGGCTTATCCAGCATGACGAGGAAGCGCATGAAGGTACTCTTTCCGCATCCGGATTCTCCTACCAGGCCAAGGGTTTTGCCTTTATAGAGCTTTAAACTTATGTCGTTGTTAGCAAGAAGGGTCTTTCCGCCTGCTGCGGGGAATTTTCTTGTAATGTGATTCGCTTCGAGGATTACTTCTGCGTTTTCATTAAACATAACGTTCACCCCCTAAGGATGGAACTGCTTCCAGCAGTTTTCTTGTATATTCGTTTTCTGAGTGGTGGAGAATATGGTCTCTGTCTCCCTGGTCTTCTATGACGCCGTGCTTCATAACGACGATATAGTCGGACATGTAAGCTGCAACGCCCAGGTTGTGAGTTACAACGATGATGCTGGTGCCGTAAACATCGCGCAGGGCCATCATCTGTCTTACAATCTGAGCCTGGGTTGTAACGTCCAGGGCGGATGTGGGTTCATCGGCAAGGAGCAGTTTGGGAGAATAGGTCATTCCCATGGCGATTCCTACTCTCTGGCGCATGCCGCCGGAAAGCTGGAAAGGGTAGGATCTCATGATATTGTCGCCGGAAGGAAGTCTCATCTTTTCCAGCATCATGATGCCCTTGTTCCAGGCATCTTTTTTGGAAATCTTCTCGTGGGTCTGAAGGTACTCTACGAATACGTCGCCGACCTTCTTTGTCGGGTTCATCATGGCGCCGGAATCCTGGAAAATCATGGAGATTTCCGTTCCGCGCATCTTTCTCCACTGGGCATCGGAGAGGGTTAATACGGATTTTCCGTTGTAGAGGATGTCTCCGTCCGTAACCTTGCCTCCGCCGGGAAGAAGTCCGAGAGCGGCGCGGATTACAGTTGTCTTGCCGGAGCCCGATTCTCCAACCAGGGAAACGACCTGTCCCTGCTCAACGTGGAGGCTGAAGTCCTTTACTGTGGGGTTATTTCCGTAGGAGATTGTAACATTGTTGAATTTGAGCATGATAACCTCCTATTTCTGACTTCTGGGGTCCATTACGTCGCGAATGGAATCGCCGAGCATATTGAACACAACTACAACGAGGAAAATTGCGAGGCCGGGGTAAATCATGAGCCAGGGAGCTGTGCCCATGTAGCTTCTGCCTTCGTTGAGCATGTAGCCCCATTCCGGTGTGGGAGGAGTTGCTCCGAAGCCCAGGAAGGACATGCCTGCCAGTTCCAGCATCATGGAACCAATGTCTGTTGCTGCGGTAATGATAAGGGTGGGCAGTGCGTTGGGGAACATGTAGGTTTTAATCATGTAAGGAGTTTTGGAGCCTGTTACGATGGCTGCTGAGACGTAGTCTCTGTTGCGGATCTTCATAACAAGGGATCTTGCAAGTCTTGCATACTTGGTCCAGCTTACCAGGGTGATCGCAATAATGGCGTTCTTAATGCTGGCGCCCATGATGCCTGCTACGGCAAGGGCCAGTACAAGGCCCGGGAAAGAGAGCATCATGTCTGCAATACGCATGAGCACTGCATCTATCCAACCGCCGAAATAGCCTGCGATTACGCCGAAAACGGAGCCTACTGTAAAGATCAGCAGTACTACCGCAAAAGTGGCGGAAAGAGAATATCTTGCGCCGTAAATAACGCGGGTAAAGATATCTCTGCCCATTTTATCGGTGCCCCAGATGTGGCCGTCTTCGCCTGGTTCCAGAAGGGCGTCTCTGATGTCTCCCTTGAGTGGGTCAATGCCGCCAGTTACTACCGGTGCAAAAACAGCGATCAGTATAATTGCGATGGCAAGAATGCCGAATATAACGAACTGTTTGTTCTTTAAAAAATCTTTATATGTCAGCATGGCGCACCTCTACTTCTTATGTCTCATGCGCGGGTCGATGAAGTTGTAGGACATGTCTACGATGAGGTTTACTACCATATAAATTATGCTCAGCCACAGTACATAACCCTGAATCAGGTTGTAGTCGGAGGATGTAATGGCAGAAACCGCAAGGTTTCCAAGACCCGGATAGGAAAAGATTACTTCTACTACGCTTGTTCCCCCAAGGAGTGAACCAATGGAAAGGCCAAGCATGGTAATGAGAGGCAGCAGGGCGTTGGGGAAAACGTTGAGCCAGATGATCTTGGATCTCTTAACGCCTCTTGCTTCTGCGCCGATAACGTAGTCCTGGCTCAGCTCTTCCAGAACCGCGGTGCGCACCTGGCGGGTGTACTTTGCTGTCATGGCTACGGCCAGGGTAAGGGCCGGAAGGAACAGACTCTTAAAGTCGCCGCCGGAAGCCATTACGGGGAAAATCCTCAGCTTTACGCAGAAGGCCAGCATTAAAAGAAGGCCGACCCAG
Source organism: Clostridia bacterium (assembly GCA_024403005.1). Classification (GTDB taxonomy): domain Bacteria; phylum Bacillota; class Clostridia; order Peptostreptococcales; family Anaerovoracaceae; genus RUG11894. Next base: position 6,253 of record JAKSSQ010000042.1, read on the forward strand.
AAATTTGGCATGGCGCAGCCGAAGAAAGTGATGCATTTTACAAGATTATCGATCCACGAATCTTTATACAGGGCCGATACGACGCCCATGGGCACAGCCAGGATAAGCATTATGCACATGGACATGAATGCAAGCTTTAAAGTCGGAAGAAGTCTTGATGCCAGGAGTTCTACAACAGGCTTATTCAGAGAGTAGGATTTTCCGAAATCGCCTTTAAGGCAATTGGTAAGCCAGGTGAAGTACTGGGTAAGGAATGGCTTGTTTAATCCCAGTTCTTCTCTTGTTGCATCGATCATTTCCTGGGTAGGCATAACTCCGGAAGCGGTGTACATGTTTCTTACGGGATCGCCCGGAGACATATAGGTCAATGCAAAGGTAATAAAGCTGATGCCAATCAGGACTATTACGATTTGCAGCAACCGCATTAATAATTGATTTCTATTCACGGAATGCACGTCTTTCTGTTAAGCAATGAAGCCCCCTGCCCGGGGCAGCCCGGACAGAGGGTTAGGTTTCATTTATAATCCGAAATACGGACGGGAATTAGTTTGCAGGCTTGATTTCTGTGGAAATCCAGTAATAGTCTGCTGTGTGGAGTGTAGCGAAGGCTACATTCTTGGAGTAGATGAGGGAAGAACTGTAGTAACCGTCGATGATTGCAACCGCGTCGTCTACAAGGATCTGCTGGAGCTGGAAGGTGATTTCCTTGATTCTGTCAGCATCGAGTGTAACCTTAAGTTCGTCGTAGAGCTTGTCGTATTCGGGGTTGCTGTAGCCGCAGTAGGTTGTATCTGTTGCCCAGTTTGCCATGAATGCAACGGGGTCGCCTGTTCCTACTGTTGTCCAGTTGTTGTTATTGATATCGTAGTCGAGAGCAGCCAGCTTGGACCACTGGTCGTCGGAAGAACCGAATTCAGCCTTGTAGCCGATGCCCAGTTCGTCCAGATACTGCATGTGAGCTTCGGAGTTTTCGTTGAGAAGTCTGTTTTCGTAGGAGATGTAGCGAAGTTCGATATCCTTGCCCTTGTATTCTCTGATTCCGTTGCCATTGGTATCAACGATTCCAGCATCGTCCAGAATCTTCTTTGCAGCTTCAACGTTATATGCATAGGGGTTGTTCAGCTTATCGTAGCCGTAGTCCAGGGAGCTGGGCAGTACGGAGAAACCGGCCTTATACAGACCTCCGATGGTCTTGGAGTTTGCGATGGTTTCGTTATCGATGGCCATTAAGATAGCCTTGCGCAGAGTTTTGTCGGAGAGGATGCTGTTGGGGGAGCAGTTCATCCAGGAGAAGCCTGTTCTTACACCGGCAATCTTCTTAACTGTGTAGTTGGGGTCTTCGTCGAAGGAAGCCAGGTCTGCAACGTTTGTGATGTTTTCAACCAGGTCTACCTGTCCGGACTGAAGAGCCATGGTCTTTGCGGAAGCATCGCCCATGAAGTAGATATTGATCTTGTCGTAGGGAACTTCTTCGGGGTAGTACGGGTTCTTTACCATGGTGTAGCCAACGCCTACGCCGTTGAATTTTTCGATCATGTACGGACCTGTGCCGATGATGCCGTTATCGAAGTCCTTAGTGTGTTCTACGTCTACGATGGACATGGTGGGGTGGCAGAGGGAACCGATGAGGTTTGCATAGCTCTTGGATGTCTTGATGTTAATTGTGCCTGCAGCATCGTCTGCTGTAATTACAGCGTCGAATTCCAGGTACTTCTGGGGCTTAGCGGAGCCGTTGGGGCCTTCCTGCTTGAGCCACTCAAGGTATTCCTTAACCTTAGTGGGTGTTACGTCGCAGCCGTCGGAGAACTTATAGCCCTTCTTAAGGGTGATAGTCCAATCTGTGTGGTCTTCGCTTACTACGTATTTTTCTGCAACCCAGGGCTGGGGAACCATGTTGTCGTCGAACTTGAAGAGAGTTTCGCCTGCACCGTAGCGCATGAAGTTCCAGCCGCCGTTTTCGTCGTTAGCCGGGTTTACGCAACCGTCTGTGTACATGGCGCAGCCGAAGTTGAGTACTTTTTCACCGTTTGTGTCAGCAGATCCTGCAGGGGTGGAGCCGCAGGCTGTGAGCATTGCAACGATCAGAAGAAGTGCAATGCCGGAAAGGAATCTCTTTCTTTTCACTTTCAATTACCTAACCTTTCATAACCTTTTTCACTAGTCTATTGGCGCAGGCATAAAAAAATCGGAAGCGGTGGCTTCCGAAAAACTGCTGAACAAATCATTTTCGTACAAAAAGCAAACGTATAAAACAAAAAGCAAACGTACAAAAATAGTTTCAACTAAAGGGTTTCTCGTTATCCGCAAGTACCTTTTATGAAAATAAGCAGTTATCCTGGCTCTGGCATACACAACCTCTGCGCCTTCCCGGAACCAAAGGTTCCAGTGGCATAATGCATCGGTCCAGCCATTACAGTGACGGAATCGCTCCGGATTTTCACCGGATTCCCTTTTAATCAGGCTCGCGAAAGCCTGAACTTATTCCCTGCGACATGGTGTCGACTATATGAACTTATAAAATATTATCTGTTATTCATATTGCCAAAATGCGCTGATTTTGTCAATATTCGCAACATATTTTTGTTTATTGTTGGGTAAATTTTACAATACGGAATTAAAAAACGGACTTGCAGACTTTCCTGTCCGTGGTTATAATCTAAAACCGTAACTCAAAACAGATAGGAGGTTCGTGTGGCAAAGAAGCAGTTAGACCTTACGGAAGGTAGAATTTTAAGCGTTTTGGCAGCCTTTGTACTGCCTATGATACTGGGCAGCCTTATCCAGCAGCTGTATATAACGGCGGACGCGGTAATCGTCGGAAGATTTGCCGGCAAAGTCGGTCTTGCTGCCATTGATTCGGTTCACACCCTGTTTAAGTTCCCCTTGAATTTCATGAACGGTCTGGCGTCGGGCGCCACGATTATCATCTCCGGATACTTCGGCGCAAAGAACGACGAAGAGCTGAACTGCTCCGTGCGTACGGCCTTTACCATCGCCATGGGGCTGGGCCTTGTATGCTCCGCTTTCGGCGTATTATTTACACCCCGGCTCCTTCAGCTGATGTCCGTTCCCGAAGATATTTTCCGCCAGACTTTAATTTATACCAGAATCTACTTCGGCGGAATCTGGGCCATGATACTGTACAACATGTCGGCAGGCATCATGAGGGCCCTGGGCGATTCCAAAAGGCCCCTTTACGTGCTGATAATCTGCTCCATAGCCAATATTCTCGGCGATATTATCCTGGTCGGAGGCTTTAAGCTTGGCGTAGGCGGCGCCGCCGCTGCGACAGTCGGAGCTCAGATTATATCTGTTTTCTGCACCTATAACATGCTTGGAAGAACCCGCCGGGATCTTGCTGCAGCAAAGCTGTACAGGCCCAATTTCTGCGCAGAGCACATGGTTCCCATGATAAAAATCGGTTTTCCTCTTGCTCTGCAGTCCATGCTTTTTCCCATTGCCAATTCCATTGTTCAGGCCAGCGTGAACAAAATGGGAACCGACGCCATTGCGGCCTGGGGCATCTGCGATAAACTGGAGATGCTGATCTGGCTCATCGCCGACGCCATGAGCCCCGCTCTTACGACTTACGTGGCTCAGAACCTCGGCGCAGAGAAGAAAGACAGGGTTACGAAAGGTGTTTACACCGGCACGGCCATGTCCACCGGCGCAGTTGCCTTTATCTGCCTCGGCCTGTTCTTCTTTGCAGGTCCTTTAGGAAAACTTTTTATTTCCGAAGCGGACGCCGAACTGATTATTCCTCTGGTTATAAAATATATTAAAATGCTGGCACCGTTCTTCGTGTTTTATGCGGTGGGGGAGGCTCTGTCCGGAGCCTGCTGCGGCCTGGGAGACACTTTCCGTCCCATGGTCGCAACTCTGCTTTCCATCTGCCTGCTCCGCGTGCTGTGCATCTGGTTCGTACTTCCGAGCTTTTACACCATGGAATGCATCGTATGGATTTACATAGCTTCATGGATTGCCGTCGGAGTAAGCTTCTTCGGCCTTTACCAATACCTGAGCAGAAAAAAATTATCTTGATTTTTTAAATAAAAACCACCGGTTTCGCGATTGCACATCACGATGAAGCCGGTGGTATTTTTGTGCATGTTCAGGATATGAATCCGGGATGCTCTGAAATTCTGCTGCAGCGAATTTTAGAGTCCGCAGAGCGCTTTACCTGCTGCGATGTACTTTTCTCTGTCTTCCTGGGGAACCATGTTTCCTCCGGTTGCCCATGCGATGTGAATTGCACCTTCCGGAACTTCTATTCCGTTCTTATATAATGTGGCCGGGCCGTACATTCCCGCGAGTGCGCTGGGTTCACAGAAGATTCCTTCCTTTTCGAAGAGCCTGTATTCCAGCATGGACATGTGTTCATCTGTTACCGTGTAGCAGCCGTCCATGAAGGGTGCCATAACCTTGCCGACAAATCCGCTTGCTCTGCCTACTGCCAGGCCGTCTGCGATGGTTTTATTGTCGATTCCGATGTCTCCGACGCAGATTTCGTTATGTTTTCCGGTTGCCATGCCCAGGATCATGCAGGGGCTGTGGGTTGGTTCAGCGAAGAAGCAGTGTGCATTGTCTCCGAAAACTGCCTTTAAGCCGAAAGCAACACCGCCGGGGCCGCCGCCTACACCGCAGGGCAGGTAAACGTAGAGCGGATGGTCTGCATTTACTGTAATGTCCATGTCTTCCAGCTGCTTTTTGAGCCTTAAAGCTGCAACGCAGTAGCCGCCGAAGAGGGTTTTTGAGTTTTCGTCGTCCACGAAGTAGCAGGTCGGGTCTGCTTCGGCTTCCTTTCTGCCCTGGGTAATCGCAACGGAGTAGTCTTCTTCGTATTCCTTAACGATTACGCCTTTGCTGCGGAGCATGTCCTTCTTCCACTGCCTTGCGTCTGCGGACATGTGGACGGTGACTTTAAAGCCGAGCTTTGCGCTCATGATGCCGATGGAAAGGCCAAGGTTACCAGTTGACCCAACGCCGATGCTGTATTTGCTGAAAAGTTCTCTGCAGGCAGGGGATGCCAGCAGGGAATAGTCGCTTTCTTCTGTAATTAAGCCTGCTTCCAGAGCTTTGCTTTCTGCGAAGTGGAGCACTTCGGAGATGCCGCCGCGGGCTTTAATGGAGCCGGAGATGGGCAGGTGGCTGTCCATTTTAAGATAGAGCTTACCGTTAAAATCCATGCCGCCGGCTTCTTTAATCTGCTTTTCCATATTTGGAATAGCTTTGAAAGACGATTCCAGAAGGCCATTGCTTTCTGCGGTTTCCGGGAATTCCTTTACAAAATAGGAAGCAAATCTTGCAAGTCTGCTTTCTGCATCTTTTATATCTTCCATGCCGAGGGGGCACTCTGCCAGCGCCTTTTCGGTTTCAGTTTTTTCGTCGTTGACCCAAAGGGTTTCCTCCAGGTTTTTAAGCTTTTCGATGAGTTTATCC
>JAKSSQ010000043.1 GCA_024403005.1 Clostridia bacterium
CAAGTCTAAATAGAAAAAGCATTTACATTGTGCCTTATATATGTACCGTCGTTGGTATACAGAATCTCTATTATGTCCATACTGCAGTTATAAGCCGCAAAACCCGGATGGATCTTAAGATAAAGCTGCGCCGCCATTAAAAGCCGCCTCTGTTTCTTCCTGTTTACGGCTTCTCTTGGCATGCCGTAGTCCGTTCTTGTCCTGGCTTTTACCTCCACGAAGCTTATGGTCCGCTCTTTGACCCCAATCAGGTCTATCTCCCCTGCCTTGCAGCGGAAATTGCGTTCAATAACCTTATAACCCTGCTTTCGCAGGTAATCCGCAGCAAGATCCTCGCCTTTTCTGCCTCTGGTCTTCTTAATTGCGTCTTTTTCTTTGTTTGTAAGTTCTTTATCCATATTGCAGCCGCTCCCGCTGCAGAAAAGAAATTACCATATTTTAACAGTACCTGTCAATAGCGCACTGCGTTGGGTCACGGGAAATAAAAAACCCGGCTGAGTAAACAACCGGGTTTAATACGCTTAATCTTATTCGATTACTTTGCAGCCTTAGCAGCCTTGAAGGATTCGATAAGTTCGGGAACAACCTTGAAGAGGTCGCCTGTGATACCGTAGTCAGCAACTTCGAAAATGGGAGCAGATTCGTTCTTGTTAACTGCGATGATCAGTTCGGATTCCTGCATACCAGCCTTGTGCTGGATAGCGCCGGAGATACCGAGAGCGATGTAGATTCTGGGGTGAACTGTCTTACCAGTCTGGCCAACCTGGTGGTCAGCTGTGATCCAGCCAGCGTCTACGCAAGCACGGGAGGAACCAACTACGCCGCCGAGTACTTCTGCGAGTTCTTCAGCGAGAGCGATACCCTTTTCAACGTCCTTGGAGATACCACGGCCTACGGATACAACTACGTCAGCACCGATGAGGTCAACGAGCTTCTTAGCAGCCTTTTCGATTGCTACTACGTTTGTCTTAACGTCGGAAGCTTCGAGCTTGAATTCGGGGTGCAGAACTTCGATCTTAGCTGCGCAATCTGCACAGTATTCGTTCTTCTTCATAACGCCGGGGCGAACTGTTGCCATAGCGGGTCTGAATCTGGGGCAAATGATGGAAGCCATGAGGTGACCGCCGAATGCAGGACGTGTCATCTTAAGGTCTCTGGAAACATCCTTCTTTTCGCCAGCTACCATTACTGTACCGAGCTTTTCGATCTTGTCCGGTGCGAGTGTGGAAGCTTCTGCAAGGAATCCCTTGTAGTTGGGCATGTCGATGTCCAGGTGTGTGCAGTCAGCGCAAAGACCTGTGTGGAGTCTGCCTGCGCAGCGGGGTGCGAGGTCGCGACCGATGTTGGAAGCGCCGAAGAGCAGAATTTCAGGCTTGAATTCTTCTACTGCTTCGCAGATAACCTTTGTGTATGCGTCTGTTGTGTAGTTCTTGAGCAGCGGGCTGTTGTATACGTATACCTTGTCAGCGCCGTATCCGCCGATTTCCTTTGCGATTCCGTCAACGTCGTCGCCGAGGAGGATACCGCAGAGTTCTACGCCCAGTTCGTTAGCAAGCTTTCTGCCTTCGGAAATGAGTTCGAATGTTGTGGGCATCATAACGCCCTGGCGCTGTTCACAGAAGACCCAAACGTTCTTGAAATCTTCAATTACTGTATTATTGAATGCCATTCTTTCGTTCTCCTTTCATTAAATGTAGTGCTTCTTTGCGAGGATAGCAGCAAGTTCATCTGTTGTTTCCTTGCCATTGCCCTTCAGCATCTGACCTGCGCCCTTCTGGGGAGGTGTGAAAGAAGTAAGAATGTTTGTCGGGGATCCCTTCAGACCGATTGTTGTAGCATCGATGAGTTCGTGATCCTTGAGTGCGTTGTAGTCCATAACTGTGAGGGGCTTGGACCAAGCTTCATAAGCACCGAATACGGAGAGGTATCTCGGTTCGTTGAGTTCCTTGATGCATGTGATCATGCAGGGAGTTTCTGCTTCAACAACCATGTAACCATCTTCGAGCATTCTGTTAACTGTGATCTTCTTGCCTTCCTTTGTGATCTTGCCAGCATATGTGATCTGGGGCAGGTGGAGCTTTTCAGCGATCTGGGGACCAACCTGAGCTGTGTCACCGTCGATAGCCTGACGACCAGCGAGAATGATGTCTTCTTCTTCGATACCGTATGTATCGATAGCTGCTGCGAGGATCTGGGATGTAGCATATGTATCGGAACCACCGAATTCTCTAGCGGATACGAGAACGCCTTCATCAACGCCCATAGCCATGAGTTCGCGGAGCATTCCTTCTGCGGGAGCGGGTCCCATTGTGAATGCAACTACCTTGCATCCGAGTTCGTCCTTTAAGGACAGAGCTGCTTCTACTGCGTTGAGGTCATCGGGGTTGATGATTGTCTGCATGGAAGCACGATTCAGTGTACCATCGGGATTAACAGCAACCTTACCGGAGGTGTCGGGTACCTGCTTTACTGTTACGATAATTTTCATCTTTGTAAGTTCCCTCCTTTATTATTTAACGCCCATGTTGCTGGAGATTACCATGCGCTGTACTTCGGATGTACCTTCGTAGATTTCTGTGATCTTTGCGTCTCTCATCATTCTTTCTACGGGGTATTCTCTTGTGTAACCGTAACCACCGAACAGCTGAACTGCTCTTCTTGTTACGTCGGAAGCCATTTCAGCTGCGAAGAGCTTAGCTTCTGCTGCGTACATACCGAGAAGAGGATCGTGGTTATCCTTAGCGATAGCAGCTCTGTATACGAGGAGCTGAGCAGCATCTGCCTTGCACTTCATATCAGCAAGCTGGAACTGAGTGTTCTGGAACTGGGACAGTCTCTTGTGGAACTGCTTTCTTTCCTGTGTATATGCAACTGTTTCATCGATAGCGCCTTCGCCGAGACCGAGAGCCTGGGAAGCAATACCGATACGGCCGCCGTCAAGAGTATGCATAGCAATCTTGAAGCCCTTTCCGAGTTCGCCGAGGAGGTTTTCCTTGGGAACGATGCAGTCTTCGAAAATGAGGTCGCATGTTGCGGAACCGCGGATACCCATCTTCTTTTCGTGCTTACCTACGGAGAATCCGGGGAAGTCCTTTTCAACGATGAATGCGGAGATACCCTTGTTTCCGAGGGAAGGATCTGTCATAGCGAATACTACGAATACAGAAGCTTCGGAAGCGTTTGTGATGAAGCACTTTGTACCGTTGAGTACCCAGTGATCTCCCATGTCAACAGCAACTGTCTGCTGACCGGATGCGTCTGTACCTGCGTTGGGTTCTGTAAGACCGAAAGCGCCAAGCTTCTTGCCTGCGCAAAGGTCGGGCAGATACTTCATCTTCTGTTCTTCTGTGCCCCAGTAATAGATGGGAGCGCAGCACAGGGATGTGTGAGCACTGATTACAACAGCTGTAGTACCGCATACCTTAGCCATTTCTTCTACGCACATAGCGTATGCGAGGTTGTCTCCGCCTGCTCCGCCATATTCCTTGGGGAAAGGAATACCGAAGCATCCCAGCTTAGCAAGCTTGGGAACTGTTTCGCTGGGGAAACGTTCTTCTTCGTCGAGTTCTTCTGCAAGGGGCTTTACTTCGTTCTGAGCGAAGTCACGATACATCTTGCGGACCAGCTCTTGCTCTTTAGTCAGTGTAAAATTCATTACCTTCTAATTCCTCCTTTTATTGTTAATGTTTACAATAACAGATTTATCTGCAGTTCAGCGTGTTCGGGCACGTCAAAAGACGATATGCCAAACTACACCTACTACATTCTCATCTATTATACAAAGTCAAGCCGAAGATTGTCAACTATTTATCAATTTTTCTTGTGTATTTATTGTGTATTTCTGTAGTTTGACCACAATCTATATGCATGTTTCAGCCATTGAACCTTATCTGTTAACATAAAACACCTTCCGGTCCAATCCGGAAGGTGCTTCTCAAGACATTATTCTCTTATAATTGTAAATTTAAACGTCGCTTCTCTGGGTTATTACGGAGATTTCTGCGGATTCAACTGCAGCGTTTACCAGAGCTTCCACGTCCAGTCTGCTTTCGGATTCCACGATGCGTTCCAGCTTTGGCTGGGTCACCGGGTGCTTGGGCAGGAATACTGTGCAGCAGTCTTCGAAAGGCTGGATGGAAGTTTCGAAAGTGCCGATTTCCCTTGCTCTGTCCATGATTTCGGTCTTATCCATTGCGATAAGAGGCCTCATTACGGGAAGAGAAACTGCAGCGTCTGTAACCACGAGGGATGCAGCGGTCTGGCTTGCTACCTGGCCGAGGCTTTCGCCTGTGATGAGCATTAAGTCCCCTTCTCTCTTTGCAATCTGCTCTGCAATTCGCATCATGAAGCGGCGGACCAGAATTGTGGTCTCGTCTTCGGGGCAGTTCTGCACAATCTGTTCCTGAATAGGAAGAAGATTAATGCTGAAAATGCGGATCTTTCCGCAGTAATCCGTAAGAATTCCTGCCAGATCCCTTACTTTTTCCCACGCTCTTTCGGATGTGTAGGGATAGGAATGGAAGTGTACAGCTTCGATGTACATGCCTCTGTGAGCCATCATGAATGCAGCTACGGGAGAATCGATGCCGCCGGAGAGGAGCACCATGCCGCGGCCGTTGGTTCCCAGGGGAAGACCGCCGAAGCCTGCGATTTTCTTTTCGTAAACATAAGCGTAGTCTCTGCGTACGTTTACGTAGAGTGCGCAGTCCGGATTGTGGACGTCTACTCTCAGAACCTTGCAGCCTTTGAGAATCTTAGCGCCCATAATCTTGCCGATCTGGGGAGATTCCACGGGGAAAGTCTTGTCTGCTCTCTTTGCTTCCACCTTAAAGGTCTTAATGCCGCGTTCTTCGATAATTTCCAGCATGTAGTCCACAGCTACCTTGCCGACAGCTGTAAGAGCTTCTTCTGCTTCCATGCCCTTTATTTCGATTTCCTTTGCGGGGCTGATTGAATCAACGCCGAAAACGCGTCCTACGCGCTTAAGCGTATCTTCCTGAGGGATTTCCTGCGGCGTGCGAACGAAGATGAGTCCGTCTGCACGGTCCACGCTGACCCCATCCATATCCTTGAGGTTCTTCTTTATTCTCTGCACCAGCATGCGCTCGAAATAAGGCTTATTCTGGCCCTTAAGGGCTGTTTCGCCGCAGCGAACGATAAAAATGTTTTCCATATCTGTAGTGTTTCCATTCTGCCGCAAGGGCCTTATCTTCTCTTGAATGCGCTTCTTAAACGCCTCTGGCTCTCTACTGCAGCCTTAAGCTTTTCGCAGACGAAATCCATCTGCTCTTTAGTATTTTCTTCGGAGAAGGAGAATCTTACTGCGCCTTCGATTTCTTCCTGGCTGAGCCCCATGGCTGTGAGCACATGGCTGCCCTTCTTGTGGGAAGAGCATGCAGAGCCTGTGGATACGTAGATTTCGTCCTGCTCTAATGTATGGAGCAGAACTTCGCCTCTGCAGCCTAAAAAGCTTATGTTCAGCACGGAAGGTGCGCAGATTTCCGGAGAATTAATCTTAATGTCCGGAATATTTGCCTTTATAAGGTCTAAGAGATAGCTGCGTACTTCTGCGATTTTTGCAATGCGCTGAGCCTTATTTTCTTCTGCAACGCGTACTGCTTCGCCGAGGCCTGCGATTCCGGGCATGTTTTCTGTGCCGGAGCGGAAACCCTTTTCCTGGCCGCCTCCCATAAGGAAAGGCCTGATGTGCAGACCGTTCTTAATGTAGAGAGCGCCTACGCCCTTTGCTGCGTGAACCTTATGGCCGGAAATGCTCATGAAGTCTACGCCCAGCTTCTTAACGTCTGTGTCCACCTTTTCGAAGGACTGAACAGCGTCTGTGTGCAGGAGAATATTCTTATTAACCTTGTTGACTTCTCTGCGGATTTCTTCGATGGGCATGATGCTGCCGGATTCGTTGTTTACGTGCATTACGGATACCAGGATGGTGTCTTCCGTAAGAGCAGCCTTAAAAGCGTCCATGTCGAAAGTGCAGTCGGGCTTAACGGGCAGATATACCACATCGGCACCCTTCTGCTGCAGATATTCGCAGTTGCGCAGAATTGCGGGGTGTTCAACGGCTGTGGTTATAATCCGCTTGCCCTGCTTGTTTCTGCTTTCCCAGACGCCCTGGAGCACGGTAGCGTCGCTTTCCGTTCCGCAGGCAGTAAAGAATACTTCGTCGGGAGATGCGTTTATAGCTCTGGCCACGTTTAATCTGGCCTGTTTTAAAATTTTCTCTGCGTTTACACCCATTCTATACAAAGACGAAGGATTTCCAAAATCCTCCGTCATTGTCTTTGTCATAACTTCCGCAACCTGCGGAATTACCCGGGTCGTAGCGCTGTTGTCCAGGTATACAAACATATTATTTTGCGTAATCTATCGCTCTTGTTTCTCTGATGACATTTACCTTGATCTGGCCGGGGTATTCAAGCTCGCTTTCGATCTTCTGAGAAATTTCTCTTGCAAGCAGAGCCATGGAATCGTCGGATACTTCGTTGGGGCGCGCGATGATTCTGATTTCGCGGCCTGCCTGGATAGCAAAGGACTTTTCTACGCCGGGAGTTGTGTTTGCAATCTCTTCCAGCTTCTGGAGTCTCTTGATGTAAGTATCGAGAGTTTCTCTTCTTGCGCCGGGACGAGCTGCGGAAAGAGCATCTGCTGCAGCTACGAGAACTGCTTCTGCGCTCTTGGGTTCGTAATCGCCGTGGTGGGATGCCATGCCGTCGATAACAGCTTCGGATTCCTTGTACTTGCGGAGTACATCGATACCGATGTCTACGTGAGTACCCTGAATTTCGTGGTCGAGAGCCTTACCGATGTCGTGGAGCAGACCTGCTCTCTGAGCAAGCTTAACATCCATGCCCAGTTCGCCAGCCATAAGGCCTGCCAGGTGGGCAACTTCCAGGGAGTGCTTCAGAACGTTCTGGCCGTAGCTTGTTCTGTATCTGAGTCTTCCCAGGAGCTTTACGAGTTCGGGGTGCAGGTTGTGGATACCAACTTCGAAAGTAGCGGATTCGCCTTCTTCCTTGATGATTGTGTTGATTTCCTTTTCTGCCTTTTCTACCATTTCCTCGATTCTGGAGGGATGGATACGACCGTCTACGATGAGTTTTTCAAGAGCAACTCTTGCAATTTCTCTTCTTACGGGGTCGAAACCGGAGAGGATTACTGCTTCCGGTGTGTCGTCGATGATGAGGTCAACACCTGTAGCTGTTTCGATAGCTCTGATGTTTCTGCCTTCGCGGCCGATGATGCGGCCCTTCATTTCGTCGTTGGGAAGTGCAACTACGGAAACTGTTGTTTCAGCAACGTGGTCTGCAGCACAGCGCTGGATGGCACCTGTGATGATTTCCCTTGCTCTGCGGTCGCCTTCTTCCTTGGCCTTGGACTCGATGTCCTTGATCATGATGGACGCATCTCTGCGTACATCCTTTTCGATTGTATCGAGAAGCTGCTGCTTTGCTTCGTCTGCTGTGCATCCGGAAATCTTTTCCAGAGCTGCAATCTGCTTTTCGATAAATCCGTCCAGTTCCTTTTCCTTATCGGAGATGTTCTGGAGCTTTCTTGTGATTTTTTCTTCTTTCTGTTCGATGTTTTCGATTTTTCTGTCCAGGGATTCTTCCTTCTGAACAAGACGTCTTTCCGACTTCTTTACTTCTTCTCTGCGTTCGCGGATATCTCTTTCAGCATCCTGCTTGATAGAGTGGGCCTCCGCTCTGGCGTCTGCCAGAGTTTCCTTGCGAAGGGCTTCTGCGCGGTTTTCCGCATCCAGAACCAGGTTCTTAGCCTTTGTTTCTGCGCTACCGATTTCCTTTTCGGCTGTGTTCTTGCGGATGATATAACCAATAAGTATTCCGACGACAAGAGAAGCTGCTGCGCTGATAATAATAGCTGCCATACGAGCCTCCTCTGTACGTAATTCTGTTTAATTTTCCAACTTAAAATATGTATGTAAATTTTATGAAAGCAAGAAAATTAGAGTGATATAACAAATCACTCTATTTTACAATATTTTGTAGTTTTATGTCAACGCGTATTAATGGAAGAAACTTAGAAAATTCGGAGGGCCATGTTTACGAAATTGTCCGCAATATATGAATCTCTGGCCATTACAACGGGATTTCCGCTGTTATTTCCGTTATGAATATTTTCGTCGAAAGGAATAACGCCGCACATCTTTGTGTTCATGGAATCGGCTATGTATTCCAGGTCTGGAACGCTTCCCTGCTGCATTATATCCATGGAAACCTTGTTTACAACGTAGCAGCGCTTGCGTATGCCGTAGCCGGCCAGGCGCTGGTCCATGGTGTCTCCGTTGCGTACTGCGGTGTAGTCCGGTGTGACCACAATTACTGCGCTGTCTGCTGCCGGAGCTGCGCATTCCATTACGGATCCGAGGGAAACGGGAGTGTCGATGATTATATAGTCGAATACTTTCTTAAGAACTGCGAAGAGTTTTTTGTAGTGCATTGGGGTCACGCCGCTGATTTCCTTGAACTGCGGACATGAAAGCAGATAAAGATGGGGGAAACGGTCGTCCCTTACCAGGGCCTTTTCCACCTTGCATACTCCGGTAAAAACGTCGCCCAGGTCGAACAGAGCCCTGTCTTCCAGGCCCATGTAAATATCCAGATTGCGAAGACCCATGTTGAGGTCCACGAGGCAGACTTTAGCGTCTTTCTGTGCGAGAGTAACGCCGAGATTTACCGCTAATGTAGTTTTTCCTGTACCGCCTTTTCCGGAGGCGATTAATACTGCAGTTCCCATACTGTGCTCCTACCTGATGAATATTCAAATTTTATCACATAAACAAAGCATGAGCATAGCATTTTATGCATAAAAAATATTAATTTCAGAGAAGTTTTTCCGCAGCCATGCTAAAGTAGCGCCCGTCCCCTATTATTATGTGGTCCGACACGGTAATTCCAAGGACTTCGCCGGCGGAAACAAGCTGTTTTGTTATGCGTATATCCGCTTCGGAAGGCGACGGATCGCCGCTGGGATGGTTGTGAACCAATATGACGGAGCCGGCCCCTCTTCGCACTGCGCAGGCAAAGACCTCCCTGGGCATGGCGGAGGATGAACTCAATCCGCCCACGGAAACGGAATCCTTCTGGATTAGCTCCCCTTTTACGTTTAAAAGAGCCGTCATGAAGGTTTCTTTTTTAAGATACCGCAGTTCTTCCATAAAAAGCGCCGCAGCCTGGGCTGGGGTCTCGATTTTAGGACTTTTCGGCCTTGGAGAAGACGCAACTCTCCTTCCGAGTTCTAATGCAGCCGCCAAAGTGCAGGCTTTTGCGACGCCTATTCCCGGAATCTTCATGAATTCCTCCGGGTGGTAGTCGGAAAGAGACTGCAGGCTTCCGCTCTCCATTGCAAGTATTCTGGAGGCCACGGTTATGGCCGATTCCTTCTCCGTTCCCGAAGATATTAAAACAGCCAGAAGCTCTGCATTTGAAAGGCTTCCCACGCCTTTTGCCATTATTTTTTCCCTGGGTCTTTCACTTTCGGGGAGTTCCTTTACAAAGGGTCCGTAAGATGCTTTCTTTTCGTAATTAAATTTTTTCTCGTACATAAAAATGCCTTCGGCTCCCGGCCAAAGGCATTATATCACATATTGGTAAATTTTACCATTTACTTATTATTTCTTTTATCGTCTTATAAGGGAAGCCGATTACGTTGTCCATGTTCCCTTCCGTGTACTCGATGTAAGGTGCGAAGCCGCCCTGGATTGCGTAGGCGCCGGCCTTGTCCATGGGTTCACCGGTGGCGATGTAGCTGCGGATTTCCTCGTCGCTGTAATCCTTGAATTTTACGGTCGTGGATTCGGCGAAAACGTACTTTGTGCCGGTGGATGTGCGGGTTATGCACGCGCCGCTGCACACGTAGTGCTCCTTGCCGCGAAGCATTGAAAGTATGCGGAAAGCGTCCTCTTCGTCTTCCGGTTTTCCTATTATTTTTCCGTCGTAAACTACAACTGTGTCGGCGGAGAGAACAAGGCAGTCCTCGGCTCTAAGATCTTCCGGCATGCTATCCAGAACCCAGAGGTTCTTGCGCAGAGCGAGGGACATTACAGCCTGCTGAGGAGTGAGCTCCGTATTTAAATTTTCTTCGCAGCCCGGCTTTATAATTACCGAATCTGCGCCGTCCTTCTGCAGCATTTCGATTCGGCGGGGCGAACCGGAAGCAAGGACGATTTTAACGTCGTTAATCTTCATTTGCCTGGATTTCCTTTATGTATTCTTCCAGAAGTTCTGCAGCGGATACTGTAAGCTTCGGGCAGATTGTGCTCAGCTTGCCTTCTGCTGCGAGGCGCTTTCTTTCTTCGGGAATGGAGGGATTTCCGCCCAGCAGTTCTCTGCACTGGGTTGTTCCGTGTACAGCTTTGAACTTCTTTACGAAATCGATGGAAACGTTGAAAGCTCTGGATTTTGCAGCTCCGTCCTCTGCTTTTGCGTGACCGCAGTAAAAACCGAGAGCCATGAGAGCTCCGTTTAATGCGCCGCAGGAGCAGCCTTCTCTGCAGCCTGTTCCCAGGTTGCCGGAAATCTGTGCGGCAAGCTCCCTGTCCATGCCCTGGTCTTCTGCGTAAGCTACGAATACGGACTGAGCGCAATTATAGCCGGACTTGTTGAGTTCTGCTGCTTTTTCTCCATATTTGCTCATATGTTTAACCTCTTTAAATTTAAGCAGTTACGATTGTTTTAACACTTATTTATACCACGAAAACCCGGCAAAACAAACAGGCTGTGCAGATTTTTGCCCATGCATTTTTTTCTTCCCGATTTGTTCTTGATTAGCGAACATATGTTCGCTATAATATTTTTGCCATGAAGATAATGCATATAGACGCAAACAGCGCATACCTCAGCTGGAGCGCCGCTGCCGCCCTGGAAGCCGGAGCAAAGACAGATTTAAGGACCGTCCCTTCTGTAGTCGGAGGCAGCCAGGCAAGCCGCCACGGTATAGTGCTCGCAAAATCCATACCCGCAAAAAAATACGGAATACAGACCGGAGAACCTCTTGTAGATGCCAGAAGAAAATGTCCGGATCTGGTCGTCGTGCCGCCGGACTACGACCTCTATATGGCCTGCAGCAACGAAATGTACAGTATACTCTGCGAATATTCCGATGTAATCCAGCGCTACAGTGTAGACGAATGCTTTTTAGACTACACAGCTTCGGAAAAGAAATTCGGAGATGCGGTGGAAACCGCAGATTTAATCCGAAGGCGCATAAAGGACGAACTGGGGTTCACCGTAAATATCGGAGTGTCCACAAACAAGATCCTGGCGAAGATGGGTTCGGAGCTTAAAAAGCCGGACAGAACTCACACCCTGTGGCCCGAGGAGATTCCGGATAAGATGTGGCCCCTGCCCTGCGGC
>JAKSSQ010000044.1 GCA_024403005.1 Clostridia bacterium
AAGAAGAGGGGTTTGAGCCAGCCCGGTGAATGCCTTTCCGAAGAAAGAGTTGAGCTGGTTACCGCAAAGGGCCAGTTTGCAAATGTTGCAGTTCTCGGACCGGTAAGAAAGGCAGTTCAGGTTGAACTTTCCGCCACAGATGCAGTATCCCTGGGAATTAAGGCTCCCGTAAGTCTTTCCGGCAACTTAAACGGCGCAGGCGACGTATTAATCATCGGCCCCGCAGGATGCCTGGAAGCTAAGGGCAGCGTAATTATTGCAAGGGCTCACGTGCACATGACACCGGCAGACGCAAAGCACTACGGCGTAAAGGACGGCCAGTCTATGAGCGTTCGCATTGCGTCAGAAAGACCCTTAACCCTGGAAAACGTAATCGTCCGCGTACGCGAAGACATGGCTCTTGCAATGCACATCGACTTCGATGAAGGCAATGCAGGCCTGGTTAAGTCCGGCGCAACAGGATGCTTCGTTTCCTGCGGCGGCATGCAGGTCTGCAATACATGCACTCCG
The DNA here is from genome assembly GCA_024403005.1 of Clostridia bacterium. Taxonomy (GTDB): domain Bacteria; phylum Bacillota; class Clostridia; order Peptostreptococcales; family Anaerovoracaceae; genus RUG11894. The sequence goes on from JAKSSQ010000044.1 coordinate 511, forward strand.
GCAGGCGCAGCACCCGCAGCAGCTTCCGAATACACTTCCGACAAGAAGTTAATCGTAGAAGCAGATGCTAAGGAAATTAAGGGCAAAGGCGTTAAAATCGCACGTTTTGCAAAGGGAACTTTAATTACTCCCGCAGCAAGAGACATTTTTACCAACGCAAGAATAGAAATCAAGACGGATCTCTAACAAGGAGAATTTATGTTAATTTGTAAAGTAATAGGCCACGTCTGGGCCACCAAAAAGGAAGAAAACCTGGAAGGCCTTAAGCTTATGGTCGTTCAGGAAGATGAACCTAAGACGGACAAGACCTATGTTGCAGCAGACGTAGTCGGAGCAGGCATCGGAGAAAGAGTTCTCGTAGTATCCGGAAGCACTGCACGCAAAGCCTTCGGCAGAGACGACGTTCCTGCAGACATGGCTATCGTAGGCATTATAGACAGTCTTGAAATCAATCGCAAAGCTAAGTGAGTTAAACTATGAATCTTATAGAAAAAATTGAAGCTGCAGGCGTAGTGGGCTGCGGAGGCGCAGGTTTCCCCACCCACAAAAAGCTTTCCGGCAAATTTGAGTATTTAATAGTAAACGGGGCAGAGTGTGAACCCATGCTCCGCCACGACAGATGGCTCATGCGCAATAAGGCTGCAGAAATTATCGCTGCAGTGGACGCTGTAGGTTCCGAGCTGGACATTCCCAACAGAGTAGTGGCTTTAAAAGACCACTACACAGAGGAAATCAAGGCTCTTAAGGCTGCAATCGACGCAGCAGGCAGCAGCGTGCGCATCCACGAGATGGAGAGCTTCTATCCCGCAGGCGATGAACAGACCATGGTTTACGAAGTTACGGGCAGAGTAGTACCTCCTGCAGGAATTCCCGCAGAAGTAGGCGCTGTTGTAGATAACGCAGCTACAATGTTTGCAATTTACGAAGCCATGCAGGGCATTCCCTTTACTATGAAGTACATGACTGTAACCGGTGAAGTAAATACGCCTTCCGTTATGCACGTTCCCGTAGGAACGAGCTTTAAGAAGTGCATAGAACTTGCAGGCGGTGCTAAAATAAGCGACTATTTCGTAGTTACCGGCGGCCCCATGATGGGCAGACCCGTAAAGCCGGAAGATCTGGACGCTGCAGTGGTTACAAAGACCACTTCCGGCATCCTGGTTCTCCCCGCAGACGGCTACCATGCAACCCATGCGGACATTAACGTAAAGCACATGTTAAACCGCGCAAAGGCTGCATGCATCCAGTGCACCAACTGCTCTCAGCTGTGCCCCAGACATTTACTTGGGCACCCCCTGGAACCGCACAGAATCATGCGCAAGATGGCTGCAGGCGGAAACCCCGCAGAAATGCTGGACGACCCCGTAATCAGAAGCGCTCAGCTGTGCTGCGAATGCGGCATCTGCGAAACCTACGCATGCCCCATGGGCCTGAACCCCCGCAAGATCAACGCATTAATCAAGGGAGAACTCCGTAATGCCGGTATCCGTTACCAGCGCACGGAAGGCTCCTGGACAGCCAGCCCCGAAAGAGATGGCCGCAAGATTCCCACAGACAAGGCTGCCGCAAGGGTTGGAGTATACAGATATAACAAGTACGAAGTAAGCAATTTCGTCGAATACAGCGGCGAATAGTCAGGAGAACGATAAATGAGACGCGCAATTGGTTTTATAGAACTTAACAGCATTGCCAAGGGCATTGAGACCGCAGATATCGTTCTCAAGACTGCTGAAGTAGGCCTGCTCTTTTCCAAGGCAGGCTGCCCGGGCAAATATTACATCCTCTTTCACGGCGATGTTGCAGCCGTACAGGCTTCCGTGGATACAGGCGTCGTAACAGGCGGAGACCACGTAATTGACAGCTGTGTAATCCCCAATATCGACGAAAAGGTAATAAAAGCCATTAACATGACAAGCCTTCCCGAAGAAATGAACGCAATCGGCATCATGGAATTCTATTCCGTAACAGCTTCCGTTTACGGCGCAGACGCTGCTGTAAAGGCTGCTGAAGTAGAGCTGGTAGACGTTCGCCTGGGAACAGGTATCGGCGGCAAGTCCTTCGTTATTTTAACAGGTGAAGTTGCAGCGGTAAGAGCTGCTGTGGAATGCGGTGTGAACACAAAGGCTGCCGAAGGCATGCTCATTTCCTCCGTAGTAATTCCCAGCCCCCATCCCGAGCTTCTTGAAAGCCTGCTCTAAGGGAGAATTTTAATGGAAACTGAAAACAAACAGCGAATTATACAGGAATTCGTCCCCGGTAAGCAGGTTACATTGGCTCACTTAATCGCTAACCCCGATAAGAGCATGTACAAGAAACTCGGCGTTATCGGCACACCCGAAGGAGCGCTCGGCATTATGACCATCACTCCCAGCGAAGGTGCCATTATCGCCGCAGACGTAGCTACAAAGGCTGCGACTGTCGAAGTAGTTTTCGTCGACAGATTCAACGGAACCCTTATTATCAACGGGGATGTTGCCAGCGTGGAAGCCGCTCTGAGGGACTGCATAGACGTTCTTCAGAACGTAATAGGCTTTACGCCGACAGTTATTACAAGGACCTAACTATGAAGAAAGTTCTTATGGTGGGGAACGTCGCCTGCGGAAAGACGACGCTCCTCCAGGTTATGGACGGCCAGGTGCCGGAATACAAGAAAACCCAGTCCATCGAGACTATCGCACAGAACATCGACTCTCCGGGCGAATACCTGGAGAGAAGGGTGAACCTGCAGAACCTGCTCGTAACCTCCGTGGATACGGACATGGTTCTGTTTCTGATGGACCCCACTCAGGACCGCTTCATGTACTCTGCAGGACAGTCTGCAGCTTTCCCCGTGCCCGTGGCAGGGGTTATTACAAAGGCGGACCTGGCTACTCCCGAACAGATTCAGAATGCCAGAGAGCTCCTGGAAATTACCGGTGCAAGCCCGATTTTCGTAATCAGCAGCATGACCGGACAGGGAATGGACGAACTTATGGCCTTCCTCGAATAAAAAAACTATTGACATTCTGTGAAAAAAGCGTTTAATGTACATTGTACATTAAACGCGGACGGAGCTCTTGAGAGCGGCAGGGTTATTACACCCGCCGTATCCGAAAGAAGAGCGAAATCTGCGCAGCGTCTTAGAAAAGATATTTGCGAAGCAGAATTTTATTCTTGGAAGGAGAAAACTAAATGAAGAAGAGAATTCTTACAGGCATTATTGCCCTGCTTTTACTGCTGCCGCTTACAGGATGCGGATCTAAACCTACTACAGATCCGGGCAGCAGTTTTGTTATTCCTACAGACAAAACAGTCCTGAACGTAGCATCCATGGTTGACCCCGAAGGTCTCGACCCTCAGAAGACATCCGCTACATCCACTTACGAAGTTACTACAAACATCTTCGAATCCCTCGTTACTTACGACGAAAACTGGAACGTTCAGCCCAGACTCGCTAAGGACTGGACAGTTGCAGAAGACTGCATGTCCATCACATTCAAGCTCCGCGATGACGTTAAGTTCCACAACGGACGCCAGATGACAGCAGAAGACGTTAAGTTCAGCATTGAAAGACTGCACGAAGACGACTCCCCCAAGAAGAAGTATTACAAGAACATCGTGGACTGCGTAATCGAAGACGATTTCACAATCACCTTCAAGACAGAAACTCCCGACCCCGTTCTGCTCACATCCTTCGCATATCCCTGGTCCGTAGTAGTTCCCAAGGAATGCGTAGATACACTTAAGACAAACCCCGTTGGCACAGGCTGCTTCAAGTTCGTAGAATGGACACCCCAGCAGGACCTCAAGCTTACAGCTAACGAAGATTACTACGACGGCGCTCCCAGGATCGCTAACGTACACTTCCAGATTGTTCCCGATGCAACAACAGCCATGGTTGGCATCATGGACGGAAGCTTCGACCTGGTTGAAGTATCCGGTTACTCCGTTGACCCCATCAAGGACAACAAGGGCGTTTCCATCTACAGCAAGGGCGTAAACGCAGTTGCAGTTCTCGGCATGAACCTGGACAACGAATACCTTAAGAACGAAAAGGTAAGACAGGCTATGGCAAGCGCAATCGACAAGGACGAAATCATCAACGCTACAAGCGACGGTTTCGGCGACAAGGTTGGTTCCTACCTGCCCAGCTCCGCAGCTGAATACATCGACACAAACGATGTAATGCCTTACGACCTCGAAAAGGCTAAGACTCTCCTTGCAGAAGCAGGCTATCCAGATGGTTTCTCCATTGGCCTCACTCTCCCCAAGGACTACGCTACATACACAAACATCGGCCAGGTTATTGCCGATCAGCTGGAAAAGATTAATGTACACTGCAAAATTGAAATGGTTGAATGGGCTGAATGGATGCAGAATGTCTACACAGATAAGAAGTACGACATGACTGTAATGGCTAACACAGGCAGATTAAGCGCATACGACTTCATCTCCAGATTCAACTCCGCAAGCGGTGACTACATCAGCTTCAAGACAGGCGAAGCAGACGAAATCCTCGCAAAGCTCAAGACAGAACTGGACGAAACTGAAAGAGTTAAGCTCGTTCAGGAATTCCAGATGCTCATCGCAGAAAAGGTACCCGTAGTACCCATCGAATCCCAGCTGCGTCTCTACGCAATGAACGCATCCCTCAAGGGCTTCGCTGTATATCCCACAGAAACAACAGACTATAAGTATCTCTATTTCGAATAGTATTGCAGAATTCAGGATGGAGGGCTGAAACACGCCCTTCATCCCTTTGTATTTCAAAAGACCATGCTTAACTACTGCATAAAACGTATATACAGCGCGGTAATCGTGGTAATCGTAGTTTCGATCATCACTTTCCTTATGCTGTCCATGGTTTCGGGCAACGCGGCCATTCTGGCCCTGGGCACCGACGCCACACCGGAGCAGCTGGCCGCTCTCGAGCACGAAATGGGCCTGGACCTGCCCTGGTACCTCCAGTACTTCAACTGGGTTAAGGGCCTCGTCCGCCTGGATTTCGGTTCTTCCATGCTATACGGAACCGATGTGCTTACACTCATCATCCAGAGACTGCCTGTGACCCTCTCATTGGCCTTATTCTCCATGTTAATGTCCTTAACGGTATCTTTTATCCTCGGAACGATTTCCGCCGTTCGTAAGGGCGGAATTGTGGACATTATCTGCAGGAGCATAATGCAGCTGGGCACGACCATCCCCGGTTTCTGGCTCTCCATTATCTTTATAATCTACATCGCTTTAAGGTCTCCCGTCTTTCCGATCTCGGGCTTCGTATCCCCCTCGGAAAGCTTTGAAGGCTACCTTGCAAGCATTTTCCTCCCGTCCCTCGTACTCGCCATAGCGGAAACAGGTTCCATGTTAAGGGCCGTCCGCACATCCATGCTGCAGTCCTTGAACCAGGACTATATTATTATGGCTAAGGTGCAGGGCCTTCCCAGATGGAAGATTTACATTAAATACGGTCTCCGCGGAGCTCTCGCTGCACCTTTAAACGTTGCAGGCCTTAAATTTGCAAGACTTCTGGGCGGCACTACCATCGTAGAATCCGTATTCTCCCTGCCCGGCCTGGGCCGCCTGGTTCTGGTAGCCGTAGAGCAGAGAGACATCTTTCTTCTCCAGGGGACAGCTATGTTCATAACTGCCTCCGTAGTACTCATTTCCCTTGCAGTTGATATTATTACGGCGCTCATGAACCCGAGAATGCGCCTGGAGGGAGAGCAGTCATGAAGAAATTCCTTAAGAAAGCAAATCCCAGCCTTATAATCGGGGCTGCTATCATACTGCTGGTTGCGGTCACCGCAATCGTAGCCTTTTTCTGGACGCCCTATGCGCCCAACGTAATGGACAACGCCCACTCCTACCTTAAGCCTGGCGACGACCCCGCCCATCTGCTGGGAACGGACCAGTTCGGCCGAGACATCCTGAGCAGAATCATGGAAGGTTCCAAAACCGTCCTTATTATCGGCTTTATCTCCGTAATCTGCGGCGCGTTTGCAGGAACTCTGCTGGGCTCCATCGCAGGCGTAGTTAAGGGCCCTATCGGCTCCATTATTATGCGCGCCATGGAAGGCTTTATCGCTTTCCCCAGCGCTCTGCTTGCTATTATGCTCGTAGCGGTAGTCGGAAAAGGCGAAACAGGCGCCATTATTGCCATCAGTATTTACACCATTGCACCTTTTGCAAGGCTTACAAACACAATGATTCTCGAAAACGAGAACCTGCCTGCAATTAAGGCTGCAAAGAGTTTCGGCGTGGATTCCAAACGCCTTTTAACTCATTATTACCTTCCCATGATGCTGCCGCGCCTGCTGACCCAATTCAGCGCCAGCGTAGGTTCTGCCATCATGACGGAAGCTGCACTGTCCTTCCTGGGCCTGGGGGTTCAGCCTCCCAACGCCAGCTGGGGCTTAATGCTTTCCAACGCAAAGCAGTATGCGCTGCTTTATCCTTACCTGGCCTTTGCGCCGGGCATTGCGATCATCGTTACCGTACTGGGCTTCCACCTGCTGTCCGACGGCCTCGGCGATCTGCTTATTAAGAGGAGGTCTTAGCTATGGACTCTGCAAATCTCGTAAGCATAAGAAACCTCACCGTGCTCTCCGGACAGAGAGTGCTCATTAAAAATCTGGACCTGGACATCCGCGAAGGCGAGCTCATCGGCGTAGCCGGCGAATCCGGCAGCGGAAAGACCATGTTTATCCTGGCCATGCTCAACGTACTTCCGGAAGGCGTAAAGATTACTTCCGACAGGTTCGAGCTCTTCGGCAAGGACTGCAGAACCCTGTCTTCTTCCGAGTGGAGAAGCCTGGTGGGAAGCCACATCGGCTTCGTGCCCCAGAACACGATGTTCTATCTCCATCCTATGATGAAGATAAAAAAGCAGATTATCGACAGCTTCGTGAGCCATAAGAAGGGCACTAAGGAGCAGGGCCTGGCAAGAGCTGCAGAGCTTCTGCGCCGCGTAGGTTTCGATGACCCCGAGCGCGTCCTTAATTCCTACGGCTGGGAACTTTCCGGCGGCATGCGCCAGAGAGTAAACATAGCCATGGCTTTAATGAACAACCCGGAAATCCTTATCGCAGACGAGCCCACAACGGCTCTGGATGCTGCGATTCAGAGGCAGATTCTGGATTTGTTCAAGGATATTAACGAAAACGAAGGCGTAACCATACTCATGGTCTCCCACGACCTGGGCATGCTCCACGCCTACAGCAATATGAATATGGTAATGTACGCAGGCCGCATGGTCGAATTCGGGCCTTCCGAAGACATTTTCAACGCTCCGGCCCATCCGTACACCAAGGCTCTGCTGGATGTAATTCCGACTCTCAGCCGCACCGCGGACGACAGGCTGGTTGAAATTCCCGGCTTCGTTCCCGACAGCGGAAGAGAAGTTGAAAGCTGCATTTTCGCAGACAGATGCCCCTATGCGGAGGATATCTGCAGGCAGCCCGTCTCCATGACCCATATTGCAGCCCATCATCTTTGCCTCTGCGCAAAGCCTTTAACTGGAGGTGACCGCAATGAGTGATATTCTCCTTAGAGGCGAGGACCTCGTTAAGGAATACGCAGTAAAGAAAACTCCTCTCACAGGAAAGGTTACAAAGGTATTTACAGCTCTGGACGGCGTTTCCATAGAGCTTAAAGCCGGCGAAACTCTGGGCCTGGTAGGGGAATCCGGCAGCGGCAAATCCACAACGGGAGACATTCTCGGGGATCTGCAGAAGCCGACAAAGGGCACTGTCTTCTACAAAGGCAAAGATATCCGCAGCTTTACACCGGAGGAATACCAGGTTTACAGGCGCAATGTCCAGTATATTTTCCAGGACCCCAAGGGCTCAATGAACCCCAATGCGAGGATTCTGGACATACTGGAAGAACCGCTCATTACCCTTAAAATAGAAAAGAGCGAAGCTGCAAGAAGGGCAAAAGCCGAAGACATGATTCAGAAGGTAGGCCTGGAAAAGGCCATTCTGAACAAATTCCCGGGAGAAATTTCCGGCGGCCAGTGCCAGAGAATTGCGGTTGCACGCGCTCTTATTACCGAACCGGAAATTATCATCTGCGACGAAGCGGTATCCGCTCTGGACGTTTCCGTGCAGGCCCAGATACTGAATCTGCTTAAAGACCTGCAGGCACGTCTGCACGTTGCATATCTGTTTATTTCCCACGATATCGGCGTTGTTTACCACATGGCCGACCGCATCTGCGTAATGAAGAACGGTAAGATCGTGGAAAGGGGCATCGCAGAAGATGTTCTGGAAAAGCCCCAGCACGAGTATACGCGCCAGCTGCTGGAGTGCTCGTTCGCGAAGAAAGCGTAGGGTTGGCGCATGTGGTGCATTCACACAGCCCGTACGGGGCAATGCGAATGCTCACTGGTTTTTGACCCGATCAGCAAGATTTTGAACTGTTTGTGCGCACTGCTGACCCAACTGACTCTAAATGGCGTCTGGTTGGGTCAGTATTTTTGTTTTACGGCGCATCCGGAGTGCCTGATGTCTTGATATCGGGGCGCATTGGGGCACCGGATGACCCAATGCCCAGGCAATGGCGGCAGGTTGGGTTAGGCTGGGCGAAAACGCACAGATTTCGAGTATTTGCCCAGTTGTGTGCGATGACAGAATTTCCCAAACGCACAAAATCAGGGCTTGAAATCGCATTTGTGTGAAGGTACAGTTAAGTTGCTTAAAATGGACGCGTTGCGAGCTTTGGTGATAGTTACATATTCAGCAAATTAAGAACTTGTGTTGAATAACTTTGATATTCGACTCTTATAATTGCTGATTAACTATCTGATTAATGCGATTATGCCAGGGCTCAGGCGAATAATGCTGAAAACCTACGCACAAAACTGCAGCGCACTGCAGAAACTGTGCGAAATCGTCTGCACAGATGAAACCGAATTATTGCTGTGCATTTTTAGATACGGATGCGGAATTATGGCTGTATACCTTAATTTTTATTTTAGAGAATTGGAAGTTGATGGTACTATGGTGCAGGGAATATTTGATTCACCAGAAGATCAGGCATCCTGCAATTTTCTATATGATTTAGAGACAAGAGATTATGAAATATGGAATTGCAGTAAACCCGAGGATGAGTTACTGCCTTTGCCATTTAATTGGCTGAATATAAAATTTAAAGAAAATGGCTGTTTAAGAAAAAACGAGGGTAAGATCAGCTATTAAATTTTTATTTAACTCTCAACATTGGAGAACTTATATGGCTAATTACGTTTATAATTATGTTTTTTGTTCTGCTGAAGGTGAGAAAGAACTTCTAGAATACTATACGGGAGATTCCGATTTCGGTCTGGTAATGTATGATTATGTTTCTGAAATTCAGGCAGATGGAATTGTTGAAATTCGTTTTGATACACGAGGCAGTGAATACCGCAGCGAATTCATTATACCGTTTATAAAAAAGCACAAAGAAACTACATGGTATTGCGTAGAAGAGTGTGAAATCGAAGAAGGTTGGTTCAGATGGGAGTGCGATGAAGTTAAGCTGTCTGTGCGTAGGCTCACTTGCTCAGAAGAAAAAATCATTCTCTGTTATAAAAAGATGGATCAGTATCTCAGACCTAATTCTATCATGATGTTAGAAAATACCGGTCTGATGCAATATGAAGATATCGCTGCAAACACGGAATTTAAATGGCAATTAAGCGAGAAATCTGTAAACAGGATAATAGCGGTCATTATGAAATACCATAATGAAATGGAACTTGGAAAAGTGTGTTTTCTTCCTGATGAAGGTAACCGGATTGTTGAGGATTTGCAGTATTGGATAGGTCCTTTTTGTGGAATGATTGAAACATTACTCTTGTCTGATGCTGAGCAGATTCAAAAAGACATAAAGAATGGAGATATTAATTTCCGCCCTGATATTCTCGATGAAATATTGTTTGTCGTCAATAGTGCGCTGCTTGATGATAAAATTGATTTTCAAATAACCAGTGCATACTTGAAAAACAGAATAGATTCCGAGCAAGACCCCGTAATGAACGCAATATATAGAGAAATTGAACGAGTCAACTCCAGACCTGCGCATGCTCACTTTCCTACTAACACCGATAAACAAGCAGGATGGGTTTTCAGAGAATCGGTACTGCTTGGTTTAGCAGTTAAAAAAATCCGCTGGGATAACGATGTTATTTCAAATAAAGACTCTTTGTTACCTGTGGTTAATCTTATCCTTGACAATGACAAAGATTTATTGCGAGTTGATTATTGCAATGACCTTGGATGCAATAATGTTCTGGCATCAGAGTATTATCCAATAGACTCAGATAGTGCTGAAGAGGTCTCCAAGCTGATATTAAAAGTCATGGATGATCCAAAATGGAGAAAAGAGAAGGCTGTAATATTTAGCTCCGATGATGGTTATGAAGTTAAGGTTAAGGATAATTTCTTCAATAGAAAACTATTTCGATTAAGTAAGTGGTTTCGCAAAAAAAGCTAGAATACCGTTTACCGGTCGCTGCTTTTTATGTATTTGAATTTTATTCTTAATGCTTAAGCTTCTGCCCGGCGTGGGCATTACCGAATGCGCCTGTTTTTTGATCCAGTCAGCAAGATTTTGAACTGTTTGTGCGCACTGCTGACCCAACTGACTCTAAATGG
>JAKSSQ010000045.1 GCA_024403005.1 Clostridia bacterium
GGGATTGCCTTCCATAACGGAACAGTCCATGAATGCACCGGGGTCGCCTTCGTCGTCGTTGCATACGATATATTTAACGTCGGACTTCTGTCTTCTTGCGCCGTCCCACTTCTTGCCTGCGGGGAATCCGCCGCCGCCTCTGCCTCTTAAGCCGGAGTCGATGATGGTCTTGCAGATCTGTTCGTCTGTCATTTCGAACAGAGCCTTTTCGAGAGCGCAGTAACCGTCCTTGGCGATGTATTCTTCGATGTCTTCTGCGTCGTTGTGGCCGCAGTTTTCGAGAACAACTCTGTGCTGCTTCTTATAGAAAGGAATGTCTTCCTGGCGCGGATAAGCTGTGCCAGCTGCGTCGTGGTAAACAAGTCTTTCGATAATTTCGCCCTTCAGAACTGTCTTTTCGATAATTTCGTGTACGTCTTCGGGCTTAACATGTGTGTACATGATTCCTGCGGGTTCGATGTGAACCAGAGGACCCATTTCGCAGAAACCGTGGCATCCGCTCATCTTCATGTGGAGAGCCTTTTCTGCGTCTGTATCGTGCTTGAGGCCAATGTAAACTGCAAGTTTTCTCTTCTTGCATTCTTCTTCGAAGTTAGCCTTAATCTTAAGAGCGCCGCCGGCGATGCAGCCTGTGCCTGCGCAGATGAGTACGCTTGTGCACTGCTGGCTCTGCTTAAGGGCGTTCTTAGCCTTTGCCTGGTAAACCTGGAAGCTTTCTCTGTTAAACTTTTTAACCTTCATATTAAGCCTCCTTTGCCTTTCTGATGTCTCTGATGAGTTCAAGAGCTGCTTCCGGAGTCATCTTGGAGTGTACTTCTCCATCGATGGTCATAACGGGAGCGAGGCCGCATGCGCCGAGGCATGCAACGGTTTCCAGAGTAAAGAGACCGTCTGCACTTGTCTTCTTCTTTCCTGTGAGCCCGAGTTCATCTCTGATAGCATTGTAGATGGGTTCGGACTTACGAACGTGGCAAGCTGTACCTGCGCATACCTTAATGATGTGTTCACCCTTAGCTTCCAGGGAGAAGTTTTCATAGAAAGTAGCAACGCTGTACACCTTGGATACAGGTACCTTAAGCATTTCGGCTACGAGAGTGAGGGCTTCCTCGCTCAGGTAGTTATACTCCGCCTGAATTTCCTGCATAATAGCGATCAGGTTATGGGGAGCACAATCGTACTTTTCCACAATCTGCTGCGCTTTTTTGAGGGGTTTTGCCATTTTTTTCTCCTTTTTTACACCACAATCGCGCCGCACCGCCTGCAGCGCGTAATATACTATTTGTAGTATATCTATACATTTTTTGCAACGCAACCCCTTTGGAACAAATAAAAAATAACCCTAATTATTTTACTAATTAGGGTTATAAAACTATAATTTTTGCTATTTTTTAGTTTTCCCAAATAATTTTCACAGACTAAAACAGTCGGGAAAATCACTGAATAAAATGCATATTAATAGTCGCCGTTATAGCTTGTTCCGTGGGGTGTTGTCCAGCTGTAATCGCCGAGGAGTTCAGCCTTTGTGGGTTCACCGTTGGCAACGCGGATCATCAGATCGTACAGTTCGAGAGCACTTTCGTGGAGTGTCTTTTCTCCGTAGAGCATGGGCTTAGCGGAGTAGTCGATCATGTCGGACAGAGCTGTAGCAGTTCTGGGGTTGCCTGTTACCTTGATTGTGGTCATGCAGGCATTGCCGATGGGGTTGCCGCGGCCTGTTGTGAACAGGCAGATGTGTGCGCCGCCCATAGCCAGGGATGTGCATGCGTATGCGTCGTTAGCGCCCTGAGCCTGGTTGATGCCCCAGGAGCCGGGTCCGGGAGGCAGCTGGCCGCAGTCCAGGATGCCGAGCATTCTGCGGTGGCCGTGTGTCTTGAAGCTGCCGAGGTTCTTTTCTGTCATGGTTGTGAGACCGCCAGCCTTGTTGCCGGGAGTCGGGTTAACCTGAGAGAGACCCTTGCCGCCTCTGATTGTGCAGTCTTCGTTGAAGAAGTCGCCGATTTCCATGAGGCGCATGCCTACTTCGTAGGAAGCTGCGTCTGTGGGATAAGCGCCGCGACCGCAGATTTCAACGTCTGTACCGCCGATTACGTGGTGCATGTCGATAACGTCGCCAACTACGGGGTTAGCAGAAAGACCGCTTGTCCAGTCGGAACCGCCGTTGTAGCCGCAAATGATCAGGCCGCTTGTGGGGCACGGAACTCTTTCCTGCTTAGCAGCTTCTGCCTTCATTGCTTCTACAGCCTTAATACCGTCTTCGATAGCCTTTGTAGCGCCGCCGTCTGCCTGCATGGAGATGTTTACAACGGGTCTGCCTGTAGCTTCGATAGCCTTAACAACATCTTCGGGGTTTGTCTGCTGGCAGCCGAGGCTCAGGAGAACTGCACCGTAGGTGTTGGGGTGTGTAGCTGCGGAAACGAAGCCCTGGAATGTACGTGCAAAGCGATCGGGGAATTCGCCGCAGGCTGCGTCTACGAATGTAGCGGGCACGTCGCACTTAGTAGCGATGCGCTGTGCAGCGTTGTTGGAGCACTGTACGAGGGAAATTACAACTACCTGGTTACGGATACCGAATGTGCCGTCTGCTCTCTTATAACCCATAATGGTTTCGGGCAGGTTCAGTTCTTCGGGCTTGTAAAGGCAGGGTACGGAATAATCCATATCTGTGGGAGCCATGGAGCGGTAGAAAGCTCTCTGGTCTCTGTTGATTTCTTCGAAGTCGTCGTATACGTTGTGTTCGTGAACCCAATCACCGGTCTTGATGTCTGCTGTAGCAACACCGATGTGTACGCCGTACTTGATGATTTCTTCACCTTTCTTAATGTCGACCTTTGCGATCTTGTGGCCTTCCTTGATGAACTCATTTGCTGTGAGTTCGATATCTCCGGCCATTGTCTTTTCGCCAGCTTCAATGGGTTCAACGAGAACTGCAACGTTATCGATGGGCTCAATGAGCATGGACTTCTTGAATGTAGCCATTTGTTAATACTCCTTGAAATACACTGTAATCTACAAGTTATTGATTTCCTTTACGAAGTGGCACTTTACGAAGTGGTTCGGTGCAACTTCTTCCAGCTGAGGTTCTGTGTTGAAGCACTCAGGTTTTGCATAGATGCAGCGGGGTGCAAATCTGCAGGATTTAGTTACGTTGATGGGAGAAGTAATTTCGCCCTTCAGAATAATCTGGTTGTCCGGAGCATCGTACTTCGGAAGGGGGATTGCGGAGATAAGAGCCTTTGTATACGGATGATACTGGTGCTTGAAGATCTCTGCGGAATCTGCCTTTTCAACCATCTGTCCAAGGTACATTACGGTGATGTCGTCGGAGATATGTTTTACTACGGACAGGTTATGAGTGATGAACAGGTATGTAAGACCTCTTTCCTTCTGCAGTTCCATCATGAGGTTCAGAATCTGAGCCTGAATGGATACGTCCAGAGCGGATACGGGTTCATCGCAGACGATGAGCTTGGGGTCAAGGATAAGAGCACGTGCGATACCTACACGCTGGCGGCGTCCGCCGTCCAGTTCGTGGGGATACAGGTAGTAAGTACGGGAAGCCAGGCCTACAACGTCCATGATTTCGCGGACTTTCTTTTCTTTTTCTTCCTTGCTCTTGCACATTCCGTAAATTTCCAGGGGTTCACCGATGATGTTGCCCAGAGACATACGGGGGTTTAAGGAAGCGTAGGGGTCCTGGAAGATAATCTGCATATCCTTTCTTAAAGCCTTGAGCTTTGCGGGGGATACGTCGGAGATATCTTCGCCCTGGAATACGATTTTGCCGTCTGTGCGTTCGTGCAGATGGAGGATAACACGGCCCAGAGTGGACTTACCGCATCCGGATTCGCCTACGATACCGAGGGTTTTGCCTGCTTCAACGGTGAATGTGACCCCATCAACTGCGTGAAGTGTGCCCTTTTTAGTTTCAAAATACTTTTTTAAGTCTTCTACTCTTAAAATTTCTGACATTTTACACCTCCGCGCTGAATCTGTTGCAGCGGACCATATGAGTTTCGGATACCTGGATGGAAGGCATTACACCGGTCTTGCATGCTTCTGTAGCGTGCGGACATCTGGGGTGGAACTTGCAGCCATCGGGCAGATTGGACGGATCCGGTACCATACCCTGAATAACCTTGAGGGATTCGGAATCGTTTTCGATGTCGGGGAGAGAATCGAAGAGACCGATGGTGTACGGATGTCTCTTATCTGTGTAGATATCCTTTAATGTGCCGGATTCAATAACTTCACCGGCGTAAACAACAGCAACCTTATCGCAGATCTTAGCTACAACGCCGAGGTCGTGAGTGATGAGGATGAGGGATGTGTTGTATTCCTGCTTGAGCTTGCGCATGAGTTCGAGAACCTGAGCCTGAATTGTTACGTCCAGAGCTGTGGTGGGTTCATCGGCAATCAGGAGTTCGGGGCTGCAGGCAAGTGCGATAGCGATAACTACGCGCTGCTTCATGCCGCCGGAGAACTGGTGGGGATATTCGTCGCAGCGTTCGCCGGGAATACCTACCTGTTCGAGCATTTCCATAGCCTTTTTGCGGGCTTCTGCCTTACTGATTTTGTTATGCAGCAGTACTACTTCAGCAATCTGTTCGCCTACTGTCATAACGGGGTTGAGAGAGGTCATGGGATCCTGGAAGATCATGGAGATCTGTCCGCCGCGGATCTGTCTCATTTCCTTTTCGGTAAGATCCAGCAGTTGTCTTCCCTTGAACTCAATGGATCCGCCTACGATTTCTCCTGGCGGGTCGGGTACGAGTCTCAGAATACCGAGAGCTGTTGTTGTCTTACCTGCACCTGTTTCGCCTACGAGACCGATGCTTTCGCCCTTTTCCAGAGTAAAGGAGATGCCGTTTACGGCTTTAACTGTTTCTTCGTCTGTGACGTAACGGATCTCAAGATCTTTAACGTCTAAAATCTTTTCAGCCATTTTCTTCTCCTTTCCTACTTCTTAAGTCTCGGGTCGAGGCAGTCGCGCAGACCGTCGCCTACTACGTTGAGTGCATATACGATGGCCATGATAGCAAGGCCGGGAATTACTGTCAGGTACGGAGCCTGGCGGATGTACTTTCTTCCTGCGGAAAGCATAGCGCCCCATTCAGGCATGGGAGGAGCAACGCCGAAGCCGAGGAAGCTGAGTGCGGATGCGGAAATTACCGCACCTGCCATAGCCAGTGTAGCCTGTACGATGAGCGGAGCCATGGAGTTGGGAATGATGTGGCGAAGAATAATTCTGGTATTGCTTGCGCCGATAGCTCTTGCAGCTTCAACGAATTCCTGCTCGCGGGTGCTCAGTACGGATGCTCTTACAACTCTGGCGAACTTAGGTGTAGATGAAAGACCTACAGCAAGCATCAGGTTGAAGAGGTTGGGGCCGAGGGCAGATACGATACACATAGCCAGCAGCATCTGCGGAATAGCCATGAACAGGTCCATGGTACGCATGATGATGTTGTCAAGCTTGGGATAGTAAGCTGCGATAATGCCCAGGAAGCCGCCCGTAATTACGGAAATACCTACAGCGAGGAAACCGATGGACAGGGAGTAGCGGCTGCCGTAGATAAGACGGCTCATTACATCTCTGCCGAGGTTGTCTGTACCGAAGGGATAATCTGTACAGGGGCGCATCATTGCGCGGCTTGCATCCTGGTCGTCGTAGCCGTAAGGTGCGACGACAGGAGCAAACACAGCAATTAAAATAAAGAGGATAAGTACGATCAGGCCGATAACTGCCTGTCTGTTTTTCTTAAATCTTCTCCAGATTTCGCCAAGCATGGTGTGCTTCTTTTCAGTTACTGACTTCTTCATGCAGCTGCACCGCCTTTCTTGGGCTTCTTGGATTTTACGGAGTTGTACATTGTCTTCATACGAGGATCGATGTATGTGTAGATAATGTCAACGATAAGGTTGAGTACTGCAGATACGAATGCGATCATGAGTACGCAGCCCTGAACTGCCGCATAGTCACGGGAGTTCATGGAGTCTACAAGATACTTGCCTACGCCGCCGATGGAGAAAATTGATTCGCATACGATGGAACCTGCAAGCAGAGTACCGAACTGCAGACCGATAACTGTTACGATAGGAATCATGGCGTTCTTGAGAGCGTGGCGCATGATTACCAGATAATATGACTGTCCCTTAGCCTTTGCTGTACGGATGTAGTCCTGGCGGAGTACTTCCAGCATGGAGCTTCGGGTTGTTCTCATGATGGTTGCGGAAGAGTTAACACCCAGTGCAATAACGGGCATTACCATCTGCTTCCATGTTGAACCGTAACCGGAAGCCGGCAAAATGTTCAGGTAAACAGAGCAAAGCAGAATCAGCATCAGGCCCTGCCAGAACATCGGCATGGAGATACCAAACAGAGCGCAGCCTGTTGCCAGAGTGTCCCAGATGGTGTTCTGCTTTAATGCTGATACGATTCCGAATAATATTCCTAAGATAATACCGAGGACGATACTCCATGCGGAGATATCAAGAGTAACTTTGAAACGAACGAGAAGTTCGTCCATTACAGGTGTTCTGGATCTGTAGGACAGACCGAGGTCACCTGTGAGAAGACCTGTTAAGGTTCTTCCGAGACGGGTTGCATAAGAACCGTCAATTCCCATTTCAATATGGTAAGCTTCTACTGCTTCCGGAGTAGCATTGTCGCCGAGTGCGAGGTATGCCGGGTCGCCGGGAGAGAAGTAGAGGATAGTAAAAACGATTACGGTTACACCGATGAGTACAGGGATGATCCATAATAATCGCTTGATTATGAATTTAAGCATGTCCTTTCCTCTCTTGCTGCATTAGAAATTTATAGCAAAATTTCTATTAAATTACTGTCGGTTATAGTATCAGAGGCGGATTACGGTAACATAATCCGCCTCTAAACTACTTAATTTTTATACCAAGTTGTTAAGCACTAAATATTAGAAGTGAACGTACTTGAGGAGCGGAGCCTGGTAAGCGCCGTTTCTGAATCCCTTAACGCTTGTGTTAAGAGCGAAAATGTCTTCCTGCTGATAGAGAGGAACGATGATGCATTCATCAAGAGCCTTCTTCTGGATTGCAGCGTTCATTTCGCTTCTCTTAGCTGCATCGGGTTCCTTAGCAGCTGCTTCGATCATAGCGTCCATTTCGGGATCGGAGTAACCGAAGATGTTGTTAATTGAGCCAGTCTGGAAGAATCTGTTTGCGAAGTCGATGTCGCCGTTTGTAGCAGCGATACCCCATGTGTAAACGTCGAAGTCGTGTTCAACCTTCAGCTTCTGGGAGTTTGTAGCAGCGTCGAGTGCTATGATTTCGCATTCGATACCAACCTGCTTAAGAGCGTTAGCGAAGAATTCGCCGTAAGCCTGTCTCAGGGACATGTGACCTACGTGATATCTAATCTTGAATCCGTCGGGGTAGCCAGCTTCAGCAAGCAGTTCCTTGGACTTTTCGAGGTTGTACTTGTAAACGGGGTAGTCTACGTGATAGGGAGAATCCTTCTTAGCGATGGAGTCGTTGATGTTGGCGGGGAGGAGACCCTGAGCAGGCTGACCTACGCCGTCCATGCATACTGCCCATGCAGAGTCGATGTCAAGTGCATAAGCGATAGCCTGACGAACGCGAACGTCCTGGAAGAGGGGCTGTCTCTGGTTGAAGCTGAAGTAGCAGTTATCCATTGTTAATTCACGGAATACTGCAATGGAATCGTTAGCTTCTGCGTCAGCAATGTTTGTACCGGGCAGGTTGTAGCAGATGTCTGCTCCGCCTGTTTCTACTTCGATGTATCTGTTGCCGTCTTCGCCGATAATCTTGAATTCAACGTTCTTGATTGCGGGCTGACCGTCAACATAGTAGTTTTCGTTAGCAACGAGCTTTACAGATGTACCGATGGACCAGTCGCTCCACATGTACGGGCCTGTACCGATATCCATCTTGGACCAGTCTCCAGCGCCTTCTTCATAACCCTTCTGGGAGAACATAACGCATGTGGGGAAAGACAGGTTAGAGATAACGGGCATGTAAGCTTCTTCCATTACGATAACGAGTGTCTTTTCGTCTGCTGCATAGGACTTGTCGAGATCCATCTTGTCTGTTACGGACTTGTTAGCGGATTCTCTGAGTGTTCTCAGGGAGAACAGGCAGTCTTCAGCTGTGAGCTTTTCGCCGTTGTGGCATGTTACGTCGTTCAGGACGATTGTCAGTTCTGTAGCATCGTCGTTGAAGGACCATTCCTTAGCGATCAGTCCCTTGTATTCCTGTTCGGGAACTGTTCTTTCGATCAGAGTTTCATAAACCTGAGACTTGATCTTGATTGTGTCGTTTGTTGTGGTTCCGTTAACGGGATCCATGTCTGCAACGTCAGACTGTGCTGCGATTACGAGAGTGTCCTTAGCTTCTGTAGCTTCGCCACCTGCGTTACCGCCTGTGCTTCCGCCGCAAGCGCACAGTGCCATGGAGAGGCACAGGAGCATTGCAACGAGCATTGCAATTTTCTTCTTCATTTGATTTCTCCTTCTTTTCTACCAAATCCCATAGACTTTGTATCTACGGGTAATTGCCTTAAATTAGGGGCTGGCTGATTATTCAACCATCTTGTGCATTTCTTCAGCTGTCTTTCCTGCGAAGCCCAGCTTTTCTGCATTTCTGCCTTCCTTCCAGAAGTCTCTGCCGCAGATGGAGCTTGCGAGGTTAACAAATGAATCCATGTAAGGTGTTGCAACGCCCAGTTCGTGGCCGATGCAAGCGAGGGGTACAAGGCCGCACATTGTATCTTCTACGATGAAGCGGTGCTTTGTATCCTTGGGGTTGCGGATGCCCTTGTAGGATTCAATGCTCTGAATGAATTCGTAAAGAGTATCCTTGGGTTCAAGCTTGTAGGTCTTGATGAGTCGTTCTGCCAGAGTCATGGCTTCGATGCCGAGAGCTTCGCAAACCTTAACTCTTTCTGCGTCGCACTTTTCGATGAGACCTGCAACGTGGGGTGTGATTCCTTCCATGTAATAATCGTAAGCCTGGTCTAAATCCATCTTGTTTACGTTCATTACTGTAGGAATTGTGTGGAGCATTGCTCCGCCGCCTTCGAAACCTGTTTCGAGGATGTTGGGAACAGCCTTGAGGCAGGGGAAGATGGGTCCGATAACGTCCAGTACCTTTGTTACATCGCCTGCGGGAAGTGCAGCGATGGGTACGTTGAGCTTAAGTCCTGTGTGGAGGACGTTGCCGACTTCGTAGCATCTGCAGCCGTACATGAGGTCGCCTGCTTCTGCGATGAGGAGATCCTTACCGCTGCCGTTTTCGCCGCGGAGGATGTTGGAGATTTCCAGAGCGCCGCCGCAGTGGCCCGGGTTGAGAACGATAATCTGGCCGTCCTTAACGAGGGGCTTAATGAGCTGAGCGATGGAACCGTGAGCATCTGTTGTGGAGACGATCATTACTACATCTGCGTCTTCCATAACTTCTTCGATCTTATCTGTGATAACAGCGGGCTTAGCTTCTGCTTCGATGACACCTGTTACCTTGATAGCATCGAGGCTCTGGAGTTTCTTGATCTTGTCTTTATCTATATCGTAAAGTTTTGCGGTATAGCCTTTCTGTGTGAGGACTGCTGCCATGGACTGGCCGCCTGCACCTGCACCGATGATGGCAAAATTTAACATATTTACCTCCTTGATAACTATGTGAAATATTTATATAAATTTTACATCAATTCTGTAAAATCTAATAATAAAGGATTCACTTTACTAATTATCTGAAATTGATATAATAAATATGTTTCAGAGGTAAGAAAAATAAATGACATTTCAGCAATTATTATTTGCGGTTGAGGTTTCCAAGTGCGATTCCTTCAACAAAGCAGCAGAACAACTATATACTCACCAGTCAAACGTAAGTACTGTTATTAAACAGCTGGAAGACGAGCTGGGCATTCAGATTTTCGAAAGAACTAAAAAAGGGGTTCACCCCACCGACGAAGGAAAAGAATTTTTAGGCTATGCGCGAGAGATAATTTCCCGCATGCAGTTCGTGGAAAACATGTACGAAGTGCGCAGCAGAAACCCGAAGCAGTACTTCAGCATCTCTTCCATGAGAGCCTATTACCTTTCCCAGCCCTTTATCGATGCTTACGAGATGCTCCTTAAGGAAGACGACGCTCTCTACGTAAGAATGAGCAAAACCAGCTTTACATCGGTATTAGACGATGTTGCCCATTCCCATGCCGAAATCGGTGTAATTTTTACGCTCAACGGACATCTGGAAGAAACAAAGCGCATGTGCAAGTTAAAGCAGCTTACTCCGATTATTCTGGGCCAGTCCAGAATCCACGCAGTCGTCCGCAAAGACCACCCGGTTCTCAAAGAAGAGAATCCCCTGCAGCACCTTACGGAGTATCCTTACATAATCACCGAAACTCAGGAAAACTTCGGAAGGTTTTACGACGATTCTTCCAAGTCTCTGCTCCAGCTGTTCCAGACTGAACCAAAGTGTTTAATCTCAGTTTCCGACAGCGTTGCAAACCAGGATATCGTTGCCAACACCGACGCTTTCTTTATTTCGATGACCGAATGGAAGCACAACGAGCACTACGACTACGTATCCATTCCCTTCGAAGGCGACGACAACCTGCTCACTCACATGTGCGTAATCAGAAGAGAGCACTCCCTCTCCAGAGTCGGAAAGCTCTACCTGGACCACCTGCAGACGCTTTTGGATAAGTAGTAGTTTACAAGCAATATTCCCGGGGCCTTACGGCCCCGGATTTTTTATGCAAAAATATCCGTATATTGGCTTCATTGCATAAACCCCAATTGCAACAAAGCATAATTATGTATAGACTATAAGATGTTAAACAGATAGAAAAAGTTTGACTATTATTAAAGGAGAATCTTAATGGATAAAAAGCCCAAAATTTGTATCCTGCGCTG
>JAKSSQ010000046.1 GCA_024403005.1 Clostridia bacterium
AACTTTACGGACTTAAGGTTATCGACAGACAGATTAACGAAGGCCGCGAAAATACCACAAGATTCGCAGTATTCTCCACCGCTCAGGAAAAGCCCGCTAAGACCGAATTCGGTACATCCATCCTCATGTTTACAGTACTGGACGAAGCCGGTTCTCTTGCAAAGGCCATTAAGGCCCTGGGCGACCACGGCTACAACATGAGAGTTTTAAGAAGCCGCCCCTTAAAGGATCTGTCCTGGCACTATTACTTCTACGCAGAAGCAGAAGGCCACATTTCCGACGAAAACAGCAAGGAATTAATCGATGCTCTCGCAGAAAACTGCAAGCAATTTAAGATTGTCGGCACCTTCGGACCCGACGTGCAGTTATAAGGAGGCTGTTTTGAGAACTAAAGTAAATCTGGCAGCTGCCAGCTACGAAATTTTAATAGAAAGAGGCTGCCTCAATAAGGCAGGCGAAGAGCTGGATCTTAAGAGAAAGGTCATGATCGTAACCGACGAAGGCGTTCCCGCAGAATACGCAAAGTGCGTTGCAGAGCAGTGCGAACAGCCATACATCGTAACCGTAGGCCAGGGTGAAGCCAATAAAACCATGGAAAGCCTGCAGAAAATCCTGATGGAAATGCTGGAAAACGGCTTTTCCAGAAAGGACTGCGTAGTTGCGGTAGGCGGAGGCATGGTAGGAGATCTAGCAGGTTTCTCCGCTGCAAGCTACATGCGCGGCATAGATTTTTACAACATCCCCACTACGGTTCTTTCCCAGGTGGATTCCTCCATCGGCGGCAAGACCGGCATAAACTTTGGTGGGGTCAAGAATATAGTAGGCGCCTTCTGGCAGCCTAAAAAGGTCCTTATTGACACGGATACAACCGCAAGCCTTACAAAGCGCGAAGTTGCGGCAGGCCTGGCAGAATCCTTTAAGATGAGCGCCTGCCTGGATCCGGAGCTCTTCGAAGAGTTCGAAACCGTAGACGTTTTCGAGCAGCTGGACCACATCGTGCACAGAGCCATCGAATCCAAGCGCAGAGTAGTAGAAGAGGACGAAAGAGAAACAGGCCTTCGCAAGGTTCTGAATTTCGGTCACACTCTGGGCCACGGCATCGAAGTTGCCTGCGGCGAAAGCCTTTACCACGGCGAATGCGTTGCCATCGGCATGATGCCAATGTGCAGCCCTCAGCTTAAGGAAAGAATGCTTAAAGTATACGAAAAGCTGGGCCTTCCCAGCGAAACAGCTTTCGACGAAAAGAAGGCTCTGGAAGCCATTACCCACGATAAAAAGGGTGCTTCCGGCGGTGTAAGCGCAGTTCTTGTAAGCGCTCCCGGCGAATTTGAGTTTAAGAAGATGTCCTACGAAGAACTGGGTGAAAGATTATCCCTGGTTAACAGCAGAGCTTAGGCTCGGGAAGGATAAACCATGAAGAATACATACGGCAGCAGCCTTCAGATTACACTGTTTGGCGAAAGCCACGGCCCCTATATCGGTGCAGTTCTCGACGGTCTTGCACCCGGGCTTCCAATCGATGAAGACTTCATTAAGCACCAGCTTAGCCTGCGCCGCCCCTCCGGAAAAATTTCCACGGCAAGGGTAGAGGCAGACGAATATACGATTGCCAGCGGCATGTACAAGGGCAAGGCCACAGGTACACCGCTCACCATAATTATCCCCAACAGCTCTCAGCACAGCACGGACTACGAAAAGGCTGAAAGGCTTGCAAGGCCCGGCCATGCAGACTACGCTGCAAGCTGCAAATATCACGGTTTCGAAGATTTCCGCGGCGGTGGACACTTCAGCGGCAGAATTACCGCAGCTCTGGTAGCAGCAGGAGCCATTGCGATTAAGGCTCTTGAAAGTAAGGGCATCTATATCGGAAGCCACGTTTTAAGCTGCGGCGGAGTTAAGGATGATGGGTTCACGCCCACAGTTGAAGAAATCAAAGCCCTTGGAGACAAGGCTTTTGCAGTTATAAACGACGCTAAAGAAGCCGAAATGAAGGCGGTTATCGAAGCTGCAGCTGCTGAAGGCGATAGCGTAGGCGGAATCCTGGAAACAGCTGTAATCGGCATGCCTGCAGGCGTCGGTGAACCCTGGTTCGACTCCATCGAAAGCATGCTTTCTCACGCGCTCTTCAGCATTCCCGCAATTAAGGGCGTGCAGTTCGGCGCAGGTTTCGACATGGCAGACTGCAGAGGAAGCCAGTATAACGATGCGCTCCGCAAGGGCGAAAGCGGTGCATATACCGAAACCAACAACAACGGCGGCATTAACGGCGGAATCACAAACGGAATGCCCATAACTTTCCGCTGCGCAGTTAAGCCCACACCGTCCATCTTTAAAGAACAGAAGACTATTAATCTTATAACCGGCGAAAACGCAGACCTGTCCCTTAAAGGACGCCACGACCCGGCAATTATCCACAGAGCGAGAATAGTAGTGGACAGCATGGCCGCTATAGTGCTTTACGACATCCTGGCAGGACGCTTTGGAACAGACTGGTTTGGAGGCGAATGCAGATGAAATACGGTCTTATAGGCGAAAAACTGGGGCATAGCTACTCCAAAATAATCCACGGACAGATTGCAGACTACGAATACGAACTCAAGGAAATTCCAAGAGACGGTCTGGATGCCTTCATGAAGGCAAAAGATTTCCTTGGAATTAACGTCACGATTCCCTACAAGCAGGACGTAATCCCTTATCTGGACGAAATCGATTCTGCCGCTGCTGCAATCGGCGCAGTGAACACAATTGTCAACAAAAACGGCAAGCTTTACGGCTACAATACGGACTTTTACGGACTTAAATCCTTAATCCTTCGCATGGGCCTGGATATGAAGGGCGGCAAGGTTCTGATTCTTGGAACCGGTGGCACAAGCAAGACCGCTAAGGCCGTTGCAGAAGATCTGGGCGCTGCAAGCGTAACAAAGGTAAGCAGAAGCGGATCGGACGGAGCGATTACCTACGAAGCAGCTTACGAAAGCTGCGGCGATGCGGATTTCGTAATCAACACGACTCCCTGCGGAATGTATCCGAAGGAAGATGCGTCCCCTCTGGACCTTTCCCGTTTTAAGGCCCTAAAAGGCGCCGTAGACGTTATTTATAATCCGGACAGGACAAAACTCATCCTCCAGGCTAAAAGCCTCGGAATTAAAGGATCTGGGGGCTTATACATGCTTGTAATGCAGGCAGTAAGGGCTGCGGAACTCTTTATGGATAAAGACATAGACAAATCCATTGGCGTCACCATATACAAGCATATTAAAGCCCAGAAGCAGAACGTGTGCCTCATAGGCATGCCGGCAAGCGGAAAGACAACTGCAGGCAAGGTTCTGGCAGAAAAGCTTGGCTACGAATTCATGGACACAGACGTGCTTCTGGAAGCAAAAGCCGGAAGAACGATTAAGAATATCGTCGAAACCGACGGCGAGCTCTGCTTCCGCAACCTGGAAACAGAAGCAATTAAAGAAGCTGCAAGCGGTGCGAACCGCGTGATCGCAACGGGCGGCGGCGCAATGCTGCGCATGGAAAACGTGGAAACCCTCATGAAGAACGGCACAGTCGTTTTCCTGGACAGACCCGTGGAAGAATTGGCTCCCACCGGCGACAGACCCCTGGGCAACACCAAGGAAAAAATCCTCAACCTCTACGAAGTGCGCTATCCTCTTTACTGCGAAAGATGCGACTTCAAAGTGGATGTAAAGGGCAGCCCCGCAGATGTGGCAGAAGAAATTATAAGGAGATTATCCGATGAAAATTAAGGTGCTTAACGGACCCAACATAAACATGGTTGGCATAAGAGAACCGGGCGTTTACGGCAGTGAAACCTATGCGGATTTAATCAGAAAAGTGGAAGAACACGCTAAGGAACTTGGCATCGAAGTGGAATGCCTGCAGTCCAACCACGAAGGCACTCTGGTAGACTGGATTCAGGAATCCATGGGCAACACAGACGGCTTTGTGTTCAATCCGGCAGCTTACACTCACACAAGCGTAGCCATTCTGGACGCTGTTAAAGCTGTAAAAATCCCCTGCGTAGAGGTCCACATCTCCAAAGTAGAAGAAAGAGAAGACTTCAGACAGGTGAGTTACATAAGACAGGCTTGCGTAAAGACCATTACAGGCCACGGTCTGGACGGCTATCTGGAAGCCATGGATTACCTGGTAAACGAGGTGCTTAAGTAATGGACGCGGTTATAAAGCCATCTAAGGCCTTCGGAAGCATATCCGCTCCGCCTTCCAAGAGCATGGCTCACAGGTATATAATCTGTGCGGCTCTGGCAGAAGGCACCAGCGTTATAAGCAATTTGGCAGGCTCGGAAGACATACTTGCGACTCTGGACTGCATTAAGGCTCTGGGCGCAGAAGTTGACTATAAAGGCGATTCTGCGGTAATTACAGGCATCGGCGGCAAGGAGCATGAACCCAATGCAGAGCTTTTCTGCAGGGAAAGCGGCAGCACTTTAAGGTTCTTTATTCCCATCGCTCTCGCTCTCGGAACCTCTGCAAAGTTCCACGGCAGCGAAACTTTAATGACAAGACCCATGTCCGTCTACGAAGATATCTGCAGAGAAAGAAATCTTTCTTTCGAACGCAAGGACGGTTGCATTTTAGTATCAGGCAAGCTTTCCAGCGGCGAATACGAATTCGCAGGAAACGTGAGCAGCCAGTTCGTAACAGGCCTGCTCTTTGCGCTTCCCATGCTGGAAGGCTGCAGCACCATAAAGCTTATACCTCCTGTGGAAAGCAGGTCGTACATTGGCCTCACGCTGCAGGCGCTCCGCGACTTCGGAATTAAGGCAGACTGGAAAGACGACTGCACTCTGAAAATTCCCGGCGGACAGGTCTATAAGCCTGTAAACTGCGCAGTGGAAGGGGATTGGTCCAATGCGGCTTTCCTGGACGTGTTTAACGTCCTCGGCGGAAGCGTGGAAGTTTCCGGTGTAAGAGAGGACAGCCTGCAGGGCGACAGAGTCTGCACAAAGCACTTCAGAAGCCTTGCTAAGGGCTTTGCGGAAATCGACATTACGGATTGTCCGGATCTGGGCCCCGTACTTATGGCGGCCGCTGCAGCTCTTAACGGCGGCGTCTTTACAGGAACAAAGCGCCTTGCCATTAAGGAAAGCAACAGAGGCCTGGTAATGTGCGAAGAATTAAAGGCTTTCGGCATTTCTTCCGACTTCGAAGAAGACAGAATTACGATATATAAATCCGAACTTAAGGCTCCGAAGGAAGCAGTAGGAGGGCACAACGACCACAGAATCGTAATGTCCATGGCAACGCTTCTCTCCCTTACGGGCGGAACGGTAACCGGCGCTCAGGCTGTCCGCAAGAGTTTCCCCGATTACTTCGACAGGATTAAACAGCTTGGAATAGAGGTGGAATTCAATGGAATGGATTAATCAGAATAAAATACTCATAGTCGGTCTCGGTTTAATCGGCGGCGGCTATGCAAAGGCTTTAAGCAGAATCGGCTACGATGTATACGCAATCGACGCTAACCCGGATTCCATCGGCTATGCAATAGACAACGGAATTATCCTGGACGGCTCCATCGAACCGACCCCCGAGCTTGTAGGCTCCGCAGATGCCGTTATTTTCGCCATTTACCCCGACAGACTCGTTAAGTGGATAAAAGACTACCAGCAGTACTTTAAGCCCGGAATTCGCATTACAGACGTCACAGGCGTTAAGTGCAGCGTAGTATACGACGTTCAGGCAATCTTAAGGGACGATGTGGAATTCATCGCCGCTCACCCCATGGCAGGCCGCGAAGTTTACGGCGTACGCAACAGTACAGAACGCATTTTCCACGATGCAAACTACCTGGTTGTTCCCACAGAAAAGAACACACCGGAAGCAATTGAGTGGTGCAAGAGGCTGGGCAAGCTGATTGGCTTCAGAAAAGTATCCGTTTTAAGCCCGGAAGAACACGATAAGGCCATCGGTTACGTATCCCAGCTCACTCACGTTATCGCCGTTGCGCTCATGACATGCAACGACAACAGACACCTTTCCGACTACACAGGCGACTCCTTCAGAGATCTTACCAGAATCGCCAGAATCAACGACGAAATGTGGAGCACGCTCTTCTTTATGAACAAAGACGCACTTCTTCAGGAAATGAACATGTTCATAAACGAAATGACAAAGATGAGAGACCTCCTGCAAAGCGACGATGTAGAAGGCATGAGAGCTAAGTTAAGATTATCAAACTACAGAAGATCCTGGTTTGATGACAATAAGAAAGAAGGCAAATAATTATGAATATGTTATTTGAAAGAAAACTCGCCATCCCCGTAGAAGTTAAGGAAATGTACCCCTTAACAGGTGCGATGAACGAGACTGTAGAAAAGTCCAGACGTGCAATTGCAGACATCTTCGAAGGCAAGGACGACAGAAAGATCCTGGTAATCGGACCCTGCTCCGCAGACAACGAAGACAGCGTTATGGACTACATTTCCAGACTCTGCCCCGTACAGGAAAAGGTTAAGGACAAGATTTTAATCGTTCCCAGAATCTACACAAACAAGCCCAGAACAACAGGCGACGGCTACAAGGGACTGGTTCACCAGCCTGACCCAACCGGCAAGCCCGACATGTTCAACGGCATTATCGCTACAAGAAGAATCCACATGAGAGCTGTTGCGGAAACAGGTTTCGGCTGCGCTGACGAAATGCTCTATCCCGAAAACTACAAGTATCTGGACGACCTGCTCGCATACGTTGCAGTAGGTGCAAGATCCGTAGAAGACCAGCAGCACAGACTCACAGCCAGCGGCATCGAAACAGCTGTAGGCATGAAGAACCCCACATCCGGCGACTACTCCGTAATGATGAACGCAATCATGGCTGCTCAGCACTCCCACACATTCATCTACAGAGGCTGGGAAGCACATTCCATGGGCAACCCCCACGCACACGCAATCTTAAGAGGCTACACAAACGATCTGGGACAGACAAGACCCAACTACCACTACGAAGACCTGGTTCGTCTCTGCGACGTTTACGATTCCAAGGATCTGGCTAATCCGGCAGTTGTTATCGATACAAACCACGCTAACTCCGGCAAGGATCCGTTCCAGCAGCCCCGCATCATGAAGGAAGTAATCCACTCTGCAACCCCACACGAACGAATTGCAAACACGCTAAAGCACTCCATGGTAAAACCCTACATCGAAGATGGCGCTCAGAAGCCCGGAGACGGCTGCTACGGCAAGTCCATTACAGACGCTTGCCTCGGCTGGGAAAAGACTGAAAGACTCATCTACGAAGTAGCAGACATGCTCTAAGATAATTTAAAAAATCTTAAAATAGTACTTGCATTACAGATATATTTGTAGTAATATATCTGTGTTGCGCAGGTATGGCGGAATTGGCAGACGCGCACGGTTCAGGTCCGTGTGAAAGCAATTTCATGGAGGTTCGACTCCTCTTACCTGCACCATAAACCTCGATGGACGATTTAATTGGCTGTCGAGGTTTTTTCATGCCTAAAATTCAAGGCTCTAGAGCATTTGCAAGTTGCATTTTGCCCGGCGAAGTTGTAAATTAGATTTGTGGACAGAATATTGCACATTGGTTCACAATACTGCACTTTTGCCGGAGAAAGGCCGGGAAGGGCAGAAACACCGCATAAACTGATTTTTACATATTCGGAAAGGATTGAGATTATGAAAACAGCACAGGGCTGCACAGAAAGAGTAGAAAAGATAAGACAGTACTATGTAGACAACATGCCTCATATTTCCATCGAAAGAGCGCGCAGCTGGACAAATTCCTTCAAGAGAACAGAAGGACTGCCCCAGATGATCCGCACAGCTCAGGCTTTCAAGGATGCCTGCAGCGAAGTTACAGTAACTATCTGGGACGGCGAACTCATCGTCGGCACCACAGGCGAATACCGCAAGTGCGGCATTGTTACACCGGAATTCGGATGGAAGTGGATCAACGAAGAGATGGACACTTTCCCCACACGTCCCCAGGACCCCTACGACATTACAGAAGAGCAGATTCGTGAACTCCGCGAAGAAATCTTCCCTTACTGGAAGGGTAAGTCCGTAGAAGAAGTATTCCTGGCACGTACATCCGAAGAAACAAAGACTATCGGCGTAGACACCGGCTTTATCGATACCGACTCCAAATGGAGAAACGGCATCGGCGAAATGTCTCCCGACTATATCGACGTAATTCTTCCCAAGGGCTTCGGAGGCATCAAGAAGGAAGCAGAAGACCATCTGGCAGCTCTTGACCCGCTGGACGGCTCCAATAACGGCAAGATTAATTTCTACAAGTCCATGATCCTCGTATGCGAAGGCGTTATCCTGCTCGGAAAGCGCTATAAGGAAAAGGCTCTGGAAATGGCTGCTGCAGAAAAGGATGCAGTAAGAAAGGCAGAACTGGAAGAAATCGCAGCAGTAATGTCTGTAGTTCCCGAAAATCCGCCTACAAGCTTCAGAGAAGCGCTGCAGCTGGTTTGGTTCACACAGATGTGCGCAATCTTCTCCGAAAACGGCCTGGCTCTTAATGTAGGCCGCTTCGACCAGTTCGTATATCCCTACTACGAAGCAGACCTTAAGGCCGGTAAGATCGACCACGACAAGGCTCTCGAGCTTATCGAACTGCTTTGGCTCAAGTACTCCGAATGGGCCTGGACAATTTCAAAGAACACAACAGGCTTCTTCGCAGGCTATACAAGCTTCGAAAACCTTACAATCGGCGGCACAAAGGTGGACGGCACCTGTGCAATTAACGATGTAACTTACATGTGCATCGAAGCTTCCAAGGGCATTAAGACCCACCAGCCCACACTGTCCTGCAGAATTCCGGCAGACTGCCCCCAGGAATTCCTCATGGCTGTTGCAGACATCGTATCCACAGGCTGCGGTTTCCCTGCAATCCACGCAGACAGAACAGGCTACCAGATGCTGGCTAACTTAGGATATGACCCAATCGACTCCAAGGACTGGAACAACTGCGGCTGCGTAGTACCCCATTCCAGAAAGACTTACGAATGGACGTCTTCCTGCAACATAAGCTTTACAGCTGCCCTGGAATTCGCTCTTAACGGCGGTAAATCCAGACTTACAGGCGCTCAGGTTGCTCCCCAGGAAAAGGATCCCAGGACTTTTGCATCTTACGAAGAAATCGTGGAAGCATGGAAGAAGCAGTTCTCTTACCTTGTTAAGCACGGCGTAATATCCCTTAATACCGCACAGCAGATCCACAGAGAGCAAGGCTACAGACCCTTCCTTTCCGCATGCAACGAATACTGCATGATTAACGGCAAGGACCTGGTAGAAGGCGGTTCCAAGTACAATATCGGCCCCGTATTCACAGGCGTAGGCCTCTCCGTAACAGCTAACAGCCTCGCAGTTATTAAGAAGCTGGTATTCGAAGACAAGACCGTAGATCTGGGCACATTAATCGATGCTCTCAACGCAGACTGGGTTGGCTACGAAACTTTAAGAGCTCAGTGCCAGGCAGTTCCCAAGTACGGCAACGACATCGACTATGTAGACTCCATCGCAAAGATGCTGGCAGATTTCTACCACGACGAAGTAATTCAGTACAAGGATACTTACGGACATAACTACATTACAGCCTTCATGGGTATCTCTAACTACATGCCCACAGGTAAGGTTCTGGGCGCTACACCCGATGGCCGCAAAGCTACTGAACCCATCAGCGAAGGCGTTTCTCCCTACACAGGAACAGACATGGGCACATGCCTTTCAGCTATGAAGTCCGCTGCAAAGATGAATCACGACATCCACTCCGGCGGCATTCTGCTCAACCAGAGACTCAACGGCGAACTCCTTGCAACAGAAAGAGGCAAGGCAAACTTCGGCGCAATGCTGCAGTCCTACTTCAGCCTCGGCGCATTCCACGTTCAGTTCAACACTCTGTCCAACGAAACATTAAAGGATGCTCAGGAACATCCCGAAAACTATAAAGACCTTCTCGTACGCGTAGCCGGATATTCCGCACAGTGGACAAACCTGTCCAGAGAAATGCAGGATTCCATCATGGCAAGAAACGCCCACGAAGCTTACTAATCCATGGGTACTTGCGGCTATGTAATGCAGGCGCAGCCTTTCTCCGTAAACGACGGAGACGGCATACGCACCACGCTTTTCCTGGCAGGGTGCCCCATGCACTGCAAGTGGTGTTCCAACCCGGAAGGCATGACCCAATCCGTTAAAATCGGCTGGTATTTCCGCCGCTGCATAGGCTGCGGAGTGTGCACTCAGGTCTGCCCCAAAGGGATAGGCATAGATCTCAATAAAGAGAGGGATAAATGCATTTCCTGCGGCGAATGCGTT
Source organism: Clostridia bacterium (assembly GCA_024403005.1). GTDB lineage: Bacteria > Bacillota > Clostridia > Peptostreptococcales > Anaerovoracaceae > RUG11894. Next base: position 10,320 of record JAKSSQ010000046.1, read on the forward strand.
AAGGCATGCCCCAAAAAGGCCAGGTCTTACCTCGTAAGCATGCAGGATGCGGACGATCTTATTAAAGAGGTTGACCGCCATGGGCTGTTCCTTAGAAACAGCGGCGGGGGAGTTACCTTCTCCGGCGGCGAAGCAACCATGCAGTACGAACTGCTGGCCTATCTTTCCAAGGAGCTCTGCGACAAGGGCTACAGCCTTGCCATAGAGACCTGCGGATTCTTCGATTTCGAAAAGGTTAAGGGCATTCTGGACAGGATGGATTTAATCTTTATGGACATTAAGCACATGGACGAAGAAATGCACAGGTATTTTACTGGCGTGTCCAACGCTAAAGTTCTTGAAAACGTTAAGAATCTTAATAAGCTCGGCGCAAGGGTCGTTATAAGAATCCCTGTTATCGGCGGGGTCAACAGCGATGAAGACAATATAAGAGCGACTGCAAAGTACGTTCGCGAAAATCTGCCCAGGGCGGAAATGGAGCTTCTTCCTTACCATAAATTCGGCGTAATGAAGTACGAAGCTTTGGGCCTTGAATGCCCCGAAGACAGCTTCTACAGGC
>JAKSSQ010000047.1 GCA_024403005.1 Clostridia bacterium
AAGCTGGATTTCATAACAAAGCAGCCTGTAATTCTCTCAATGGAAGAAAAGAACGCTCTTTTCGACAAGATGGCAGTAGATCTGGACACCGACTACGGCGTTGTAAACTACTACCTTATGAGGCTCTTCGGCAAGGACCCCTCCGGGGCAGCCTGGCTGGTTTCCAATGAACTGGAATCGGTAGACCCCGGCCATATCGAGCCGAAAACTCACTGTTCGTTCCTTAAGAACACCATAACTCCCTATACAGACGAAAACGGCAGAACCACCTACCTGAGCGAATCCCTTATCGAAGTGGATAAGGACAATTCCCACATGATTGTGGTCACCGACGTGGAAGTTAAGGACGGCAAGGTCGTTGCAGCGGAAAAGAAAAAGGAGTTTAAAGTTTCGGACTACGAAGCATCCATGAGGGTTTCCAGACCTGAATTTGTAACGGTTTACGAGATTTTCTCCGACTGGGATACTTTCGACAGACCCTTTGCGGAAATGGTGCTCGGAACGACGAAGCACGGCCACGACATCGGGGACATGTACATGATGTTCCAGCCGGACAACTCCCACATAGAAAAGCAGGAATTCAACCTGAACGACGACGTGCGCGCCCTCTTTTTCGTAACCGACTTCGGACAGTTAATCGTCGGCGCATACACGGAGGCAGACATAATCGCTGCCGAGGCGATGATTAGCTTCAGCGAAATCTGGAACTACGTTATGGTTTCCGGAAGATATCAGTTCGCTGACCCAATCATTTTCGATTTCGCCCAGAGCGGTTTCGAAAACTTCGATGAATTTTTAAAATCACTTCAGTAAACATATATAGTAAAATGATTTATCTTATCTTTGAAATGATCGGAACCATAGCTTTCTCAGCATCGGGAGCAATGGTAGCAATCGAACAGAAAATGGATATACTGGGTGTTGCCATTTTAGGCGTTACGACAGCAATAGGCGGCGGAATTATAAGAGACGTCCTTATCGGCAAGACTCCGCCCACATCTTTAAACGATCCTAAATATGCTCTCGTGGCAGTAATTACTGCGCTGATTGTGTTCATACCTTACGTTAGGGAACGCCTGGATATGGACCACAAAGGCATTGTTCTGCTGGACGCCATCGGTCTGGGAATGTTTACCGTAATCGGCTGCAACACAGCTATTCCTTTTAACAACATGTTCCTTCAGGTGCTCCTCGGAGTTATGACCGGCGTAGGCGGAGGCGTTTTAAGGGACATGTTTGCTACGCAGAAGCCCATGATTTTTGTAAAGCATTTCTACGCCATGGCGAGCATTCTGGGTGCAATTCTTTCCTCCTGCCTTCTGCACTCCCCCGAGCAGTTCGCTGCATACTTCAGCATGGCATTCATCGTAGTTATAAGAATGTTTGCTGCCAAGTATAAGTGGCATCTGCCGAAGTCCTGATAAAAGGGAAAATTATATTGACATTGGGTCAATAAGCATATATAATGCAACAAGTTTAATAGAGCTCATCAAGAGTGGCAGAGGGAATAGGCCCTGCGAAGCCCGGCAACCTAGCAAAGAAAAGGTGCTAAATCCTACAGGAATATCCTGAAAGATGAGGAACGAATATCGTTTACGAGCCTCTTCTTTCGAAGAGGCTTTTTCAATATCTACATTTCTCTGAGCTCTAAGGTTATGGCGGCCCCGCGCCGCAGGTTAAGGAGGAAAACATGGCAAGAAGATTATTTACTTCTGAATCCGTTACAGAAGGTCATCCCGACAAAATCTGTGACCAGATTTCAGATGCTATCCTGGACGAGGCACTTCGCCAGGACGCAGGAAGCAGAGTTGCCTGCGAAACTACAGTAACAACAGGCCTGTGCTACATCATGGGCGAAATTACAACAAGCGGTTCTATCGATATCCAGGGCATCGCTCGTAAGGTTATCGCAGACATCGGCTACACAAAGGGCGAATACGGTTTCGACGCATTCTCCAGCGGTATTATGGTTGCAATGGACCAGCAGTCCGCAGACATCGCAATGGGTACTAACGACGAAGTAGGCGGCGCAGGAGACCAGGGCATCATGTTCGGCTATGCGTGCAACGAAACTCCGGAGCTTATGCCTCTGCCCATCTCCCTGTCCCACAAGCTGGCCATGCAGCTGGCTAAGGTTCGCAAGGACGGCACAGTAGCTTATCTGAGACCCGACGGAAAGACTCAGGTTACCGTTGAATACGAAGACGGCAAGCCTCTCCGCGTAGATACAGTACTCATTTCCACACAGCACGACCCCGAAGCAACTCAGGAACAGATCCGCGAAGATCTTATCGAAAAGGTTATTAAGCCTATCATTCCCGCAAATCTGCTGGACGACGCTACAAAGATCTACACTAACCCCACAGGCCGCTTCGTTATCGGCGGCCCCCACGGCGATTCCGGTCTTACAGGCCGCAAGATTATCGTAGACACCTACGGCGGATACGCACGCCACGGCGGCGGCGCTTTCTCCGGCAAGGACCCCACAAAGGTAGACCGTTCCGCTTGCTACGCAGCTCGCTATGCAGCTAAGAACGTCGTAGCTGCAGGTCTTGCAGACCACTGCGAAATCGAACTTGCTTACGCTATCGGCATCGCTCAGCCCGTATCCATCCTGGTAGATACTCAGGGCACAGGAAAGATTTCCGACGAAAAGATTGCAGAATTGGTAGAAAAGAACTTCGACTTTACACCTGCAGGCATCATTAAGAAGCTGGATCTGCGCAAGCCCATCTACCGCAAGACAGCTGCTTACGGCCACTTCGGCAGAGAAGACGAAGGCTTCACATGGGAAAAGACAGACATGGCTGCAGCTCTTAAGGAGCAGGCCGGTCTGTAATCTGCGTGACCCAATTGGTTCAATAAAGCTTTTAAATTTAAAACACCCGCATTGCGCGGGTGTTTTGTTATATAATGGTCGTGCAGATTATGCACAAAGAGGAGGCTATGCAATGAAAAAGGCATTCATTAACGGAAAAATCTACCTGGAAAGAGAGCAGTTCTGCCAGGCGGTTTTAGCAGAAGACGGTATTATAAAAGCGGTTGATTCCAATGAAAAGATTAAGGTTTTAGCCGGTCCGGATGCGGAAATTATCGATCTGGGTGGCAAGACCATGATTCCCGGATTCAACGATTCCCACATGCATCTTATGATGGTCGGCGAGTATCTGGCCCGTGCCGACGTTTCCGGCAGTAAATCCCTGCAGGAAGTTATTGACAGATGCAAAAAGTTTGCAGAAGATAACCCCGAGCTCACCGCAGGAGGCATCCTCGGAAATGGCTGGATGGAAGACATCTTTACTTCCGGCGAAAAGCGCCACCCGGACAAGAGGGAAATGAATCAGGTTTCCGACAAGGTTCCCGTATTTGTAAGGCGCTCCGACGGCCACGTTGCTGCAGCAAACGATGTGCTCATCGCAATGGTTAAGGCTCAGCCGGAATACGCAGAACTGGTGGAAAAAGGCCTCGTAGAGCTGGACGAACAGGGTGAACCCACCGGTTTCTTTAAGGAAGCCGCAACAACCCTCTGCGAAGCACAGTTCCCCAAGCCCGATGCAGCAGACTACGCATCTTATCTTTCCAAAGCAGCTTACCACGCTGCATCCTTCGGCATTACAAGCGTACAGAGCAACGACGTATGCGAACCTGTAGGCCCTTACGATATATGCTTCGAAGGCGTACGCAAGGCATTCGAAGAGGATATGTGCCCCATCCGCTACAGCCTGCAGACCTGCTTCCACAGCCCGGAAGAATTCGAAGAAGATCTTAAGACCGGCCAGTATTCCAGAGGAAACGGCAGCAATCCGCTCTTTAAGCTCGGACCTCTCAAGCTCATCTGCGACGGTTCTCTCGGCGGCCGCACGGCTTTAATGCTGGACGAATACTGCGACAAGCCCGGCACTTATGGGGTCACCAGCATAGATAAGGAAACGCTGAATAAATACTGCGGCATCGCTGCAAAGAACAATATAAGCACTGCAATCCACTGCATCGGAGACGGTGCGGTGCAGATGGCTATCGAAGCTTTCGAAGCTGCGGACCCGACCGGAACCAATCCCAACCGCAATGCGATTGTTCACTGCCAGGTAACAAGCAAGGAGCAGACAGACCGCATCGTTAAGGACAATATTTACGTAATGGCCCAGCCGGTATTCCTGAATAGCGATATGCGCCAGATGGAAACCCGCGTTAGCCATGAAAAATGCATGGAAAGCTACGCTTTCGGCTCCATGCACAGGGCAGGAGCTCACGTCTCCTACGGAACAGACTCTCCTGTTGAACACTGCAACCCCTTCGCAGGGCTTTACTGCGCAGTAACCCGCAAGGATTTCTCCGGATGGCCCGAAAACGGCTGGAATGCTGACGAGTGCGTGGATATTTACGACGCAGTGGACGGATACACCATCGAATCCGCCTGGGCAGAGTTTGAAGAAAACAGAAAGGGCAGAATTAAGCCCGGATATCTGGCAGATTTTACGGTCTGCGACCGCGATATCTTTACCTGCGCTCCGGAAGAACTGCTCGAGGCTAAGGCCGTTATGACTGTCGTCGGCGGCAAGGTAATCTACAAAAAATAGATTTAGGTGAAAAATGGATATAAGAGAAGAATTATTTGCTTTGCAGGATATTGAATACGGAGATTTCCAGGCAAAATTAACGCCCGGAATTCCTCGTGAATTGTTTATAGGTGTTCGGGTCCCGGAAGTAAGAAAGCTTGCCAAAAAGCTGATAAAGGAACCGGAAACCGCAGCTTTTCTAAAAGATTTGCCGCATAAATACTACGACGAAAACATGCTCCATGGCCTGCTCATTTCCGAGATTAAGGACTATGATGCGTGCATCGCTGCAGTCGATGAATTCCTGCCCTATGTGGATAACTGGGCAGTCTGTGACATTATGTCTCCAAAGGTATTTAAGAAGAATAAGGCTGCTCTCATGGAAAAGATTAAAGAGTGGTCTGCTTCTGAAAAGACCTATACCTGCCGCTTTGGGCTTGAAATGTTAATGTCCCATTTCCTTGACGAAGATTTTAGGCCCGAATATCTGGAAATACCGGCCGCAGTCCGCAGCGAAGAGTACTACGTTCGAATGATGGCAGCCTGGTTCTTTGCTACGGCTCTTGCCAAGCAGTGGGATGCATCCGTAAAGTACGTCGAAGAATGCCGTCTGGATGTATGGACCCACAACAAGACTATTCAGAAGGCCCGCGAAAGCTACCGCATTACCCCGGAGCAGAAAGAATATCTTAAAGGGCTTAAGCAGAAATAAAGCTTCAAAAACCCGGTTGGGCCACGCAAACGACGCACGTAAAACAAAATGTCTGTTTGCCAGCCACGCCCGCCCGTGTTAAAATAACTTGTTAATATATTATTTTGGCCTTGTGGTATAAGGAAAAATAAGGAGATTTAAAATGGCAGAAGACAACAAGTACACATTCGAGAACGAGGAATACCGCCAGACGTATTGGCATACCTGCTCTCACATCATGGCTCAGGCAGTTAAGAGACTTTGGCCTGAAGTAAAACTGGCAATCGGACCCTCCATCAAAGAAGGATGGTATTACGATATGCTTGCACCTTTCGCATTCACTCCGGAACACATGGAAAAGATCGAAGACGAAATGCGCAAGATCTGCAAGGAAAACATTAAGCTGGAACGCTTTGAACTCCCCAGAGAAGAAGCTATCAAGTTCATGGAAGAAAAGGAAGAACCCTTCAAGGTTGAACTCATCAACGACCTTCCCGAAGGCGAAACTATTTCTTTCTATAAGCAGGGCGAATTCACAGACCTGTGCGCAGGTCCCCACCTGGATGCAACAGGAAGAGTTAAGCACAACGCTATTAAGCTCTTAACCTGCAACGCAGCTTACTGGAGAGGCGACAGCAACAGAGAAACACTTCAGAGAATTTACGGTATCGCATTCCCCAAGAAGGAAATGCTGGAAGAATATATCGAAAGAATCGAAGAAGCCAAGAGAAGAGACCACCGTAAGCTCGGTAAGGAACTGGGCCTGTTTGCTTTCAGAGACGAAGCACCCGGATTCCCCTTCTACCTGCCCAACGGTATGGTTCTTAAGAACACTCTCATCGACTACTGGAGAGAAGTTCATAAGAAGTGGGACTACCTGGAAATTTCCACACCTCAGATCATGAAGAGAACTCTGTGGGAAACATCCGGACATTGGGATCACTACAAGGAAAACATGTACACAACAGTTATCGACGAAGAAGATTATGCTATCAAGCCGATGAACTGCCCCGGTTCCATCCTTGTTTACGATCTTGAACCCCACAGCTACAAGGACCTGCCCCTGCGCTACGGCGAACTGGGCCACGTACATCGCCACGAACTGTCCGGCGCTCTCCACGGAATGTTCCGTGTAAGATGTTTCACACAGGACGATGCACACATCCTGCTGGCTAAGGAACAGATTACAGAAGAAGTTGTAAGAATTACTCAGCTTATCGACGAAGTTTACAGCGTATTCAACCTCCCGTATAAGATCGTTCTCTCTACAATGCCCGAAGACCACATCGGTACAAGAGAAGACTGGGAAAAGGCAGAAAACGCTCTGGCAGACGCTATTACATCCATCGGCAAGACCTACGAAATCAACCCCGGCGACGGCGCATTCTACGGTCCTAAGCTCGACTTCCACGTAACAGACTCCCTCGGCAGAGTATGGCAGTGCGGCACATGCCAGCTGGACTATCAGCTGCCCGGCAGATTCAACCTGGAATACACAGACAGCAACAGCGAAAAGCAGACACCTGTTATGATCCACCGCGTAGTATTCGGTTCCATCGAACGCTTCATCGGTGTTATCACAGAACACTTCGCAGGCGCATTCCCCACATGGCTTGCTCCTGTACAGGTTAAGATTCTGCCCGTTACAGACAGAGCTCTGGACTACGCTAAGGACATTAAGGCTAAGCTCGCTAAGCAGGGTGTTCGCGTAGAAATCGACAGTAGAAACGAAAAGACAGGCAAGAAGATCCGCGACGCACAGATGGAAAAGGTTCCCTACATGCTGGTTGTAGGCGACAGAGATATCGAAAACAGCACAGTATCTCCGCGCCACAGAGCAGAAGGCGACCTCGGTGCAATGAGCTTCGAAGCTTTCAGCGATATCATCATGGAAGATATCAACACAAAGGCAATTAAATAAGATACGCTTTACCGGCGGCCCGCTTTGCGGGCCGCTTTTGTGTTTGTGCAGGCTTTTGGTTCGAGCTGCGCCATGATTTTAAGCTGGTTTATATGCGATAATGCGCTTCGATGCTGCGAAGTTGCCCCGACTGACTAATTTTTTAGCTGTTTGAGTCTGTGCCTGACCCAACTACCCCTTAGATAAGGCTGGTTGGGTCAGTATTTTTATTTGCAAAGCTGCGCAATGTACCAAATATACCACTTTGGGGCGCACATTGGGTCACCGGTTGACCCAATGCCAAAGAAAACAGCGCTTATCGGGTCAACTTGAAGTGTATAGCGAATTTTACGTGACCCATAGCATAGCTATTTGTAATGCATCGGGTCAACGAGTGGCTTTGTAACTGTCTGCAGGATGTTAATTGGGTTAATCATTGTGTTGATATGGAAAATAATGGGAAATGGCGACACTTTGTTGTCTGCATATGTTATAATGTAGTAAAAATGTAAATAAATGGTATTGCTAAATTGCTGCAAATAAATGCGTTTGTGGTTGCTGCAGGTTTGTTATGGTTAAAAAATATTTAAAATCTATCGAAAATATGCTGAGTTATGAAACTGATTTGCAGACTCGCATGAGGAAAGCTGTAAAAATCAGCAATAAAGAAACCCTTACAGTACGGCACAGTAAATTCGGCGACAGATATTATCTTACAAAAAGACGGGCCGACGGTTCGTATTCAAGAGAACGGATACGAGAGAATTCTCCGTTATTTAAAGTGCTTCTTAGAAAACGTGTGGCTGCTTCGTATTTAAAAACAGTAGATGCCAATGTTTCTCTTCTGGGAAATTTACTGAGCAATTACTCTGAGATACCCGAAAACGATGCGGCACTGTTCTTCGTCCCGAAAAATGACTCAAGTATAATCTCTATTGATTCTATGGACACTCTTTCCTGGGAAATGCTGCAGAGCGATAGAAATTATAGGTCTGAAGGTCTTTTATATAAATCGGAAAAAGGTTCATTTCGATCTAAAAGTGAACTTTTGATAGCTTCACGCCTGGAACTTTTCGGACTGGAATATATATACGAACCGGTAATTCGCATAGGAAGAGTTTATTATCACCCGGATTTTGCGATTCGCCGCAAAAGCGATGGACGGATTCTTTTCTGGGAACATTTCGGGATGATGGATCGCAGGGATTACGTTGTTTCTGCAGGTTCCAAACTGGCGGCTTATGCGGATGCAGGTTTAATTATCAATCACAATCTGCTTATAACATGTGAAACAGCTGATGTACCCCTAAACATAGACCAGATAGACAGTGTTATTAAGGCCTGGCTGCTTTAATGCTGCACAAGAAGTATATTTAATTATGCATTTACAGCCTGATTCATTTCCCAGACTTCGGGACTGACCCAATCGGCGAGTATCTGAACCACATGCGCTAATATCTGACCCAACTAACCCTTAAATAAGGCTGGTCGGGTCAGTATTTTTATTTGCAAAGCTGCGCAATGTACCAAATATGTCACTTTGGGGCGCACATTGGGTCACCGGTTGACCCAATGCCAAAGAAAACAACACCTATTGGGTCATCTCGAAGTGTTGAACGAATTTTATGTGACCCAATGCATGGCTATTTTTAATGCATCGGGTCAACGAGAGACCCGATGCCAATGAGATTACCGTAAATCGGGTCGGCGCAAAGTGCAAATGGAATTGTAAGCACCATTCTTCCACCGCACTGTAACACAGCTGTAACCAGTAATTTCTATACTTATACCGGCCGGAGTGATATAATAGAGTGTCAAATTATGCAAACTACGCATTTAACATATATGGAGGCACTCAAATGAAAGAAAAATTTGTTGCAAAAAGGGCTGAAGCCGGTGAACCGACCATTTTCGCCAACTCTCAGAACCTTATGGCAGGCATGACAGACGTAATCGACCTTTCCATCGGAGATCCCGATTTTACAACACCGGCTCCGATTCTGGAAGCTGCATATAAAGATTCTCTTGCTGGCCATACCCACTATACAGCATACAGAGGCGATGCAGATGCAATCCAGGCTGTTGTAGATTACTATAAGAGAGAACTGGACGTTACAATAAGTGAAAAGAACGTGCATCTTCTGGCTTCTGCAGATTATGCAGCATTTATCACATGCTTTGCTACAATCGAACCGGGCGACGAGGTGCTCATCCCCAACCCCAGCTTTACATGCTATGCAGATCAGGTTGTTTACTGCGGCGGTACACCGGTAATGGTTCCCACATGCGAAGAAAACAACTGGAGAATTTCAGCAGCAGATATGGAAAAGCTCATTACTCCTAAGACAAGAGCTCTGTTCATCAACTCTCCCTGCAATCCCACAGGCGCAATCCTTACAAAGGAAGACCTGCAGGAAATTGCAGATCTGGCAGTAAAGTACGACCTGCTTGTAATTTCCGACGAAATTTACACATGGTACGATTATGCAGCTCCTTTCGTATCCATGCTTTCAATTCCCGGCATGGCAGAAAGAACTGTAGTAATCAACTCCCTTTCCAAGAACTACGTAGCAACAGGCGCTCGTATGGGCTGGATTGTAGCTCCCGAACAGATTGTAGGCGCAGTATTCAGACTTGGTCTCAATATGGTTTACACAGCTCCTGCCTTTGGCCAGAGAATGACCAAATTCGCCCTCAACGAAGGCAAGAAGTACATGGAACCCATCCTTGCAGACTTTAAGGAAAGAATGTTCAAGACTGCTGAAAGAATCAACAGGATTCCCCATCTTCACGTTCAGTATCCCCCTCAGGGCACATTCTACCTGTTCGTAAACATCAAGGAAACAGGCCTTACATCCGACGAATTCGTGCTTACAGTTCTGGAAAAGGCTCACGTAATGCTGGTACCCGGCCAGAACTTCGGTTCCTGCGGCGAAGGCTACGTAAGAATCTGCTGCACAGTAGGCCTGCCCAAGCTCATGGAAGCCATGGACAGAATCGAAGCCATCGGACTTTAATCGTTTTAAAACAATAAACCGCTGTTTAAGCCGGCGGAAAAGGGCTTAAATATAAAGAAAGAGAAGAAAAATGGGATTTTTAGAGAAAATATTTGGTGACTGGAACGATAAGGAAATCAAGAGAATCGAAAAGATCGTCGCTAAAATCGAGTCCTACGACAGTGAGATGCAGGGGCTCACAGACGAAGAACTCAAGGCAAAGACGCCCTACTTTAAGGAACGTCTGGCGAAGGGCGAAACTCTGGACGACATCCTTCCCGAAGCATTTGCCGTATGCCGCGAAGCAGCATGGCGAAGCCTGGGAATGAAGCATTTCCACGTACAGTTAATCGGCGGCGTTGTACTCCACGAAGGCAATATCGCAGAAATGAAGACCGGCGAAGGCAAGACCCTCGTAGCTACACTGCCCACATACCTCAACGCCCTTACAGGCAAAGGCGTACACGTTGTAACAGTTAACGACTATCTGGCAAAGCGAGACATGGAATGGATGGGCAAGCTCTATACCTTCCTCGGGCTCACAGTTGCATGCGTAATCCACGAAGTGCAGACAGAAGCCAGAAGAGAAGCCTACAGAGCAGACATCACCTACGGTACAAACAACGAGTTCGGTTTCGACTACCTCCGCGACAACATGGTTATCTATCAGAAGGACCAGATGCAGCGTGAACTCAATTATGCCATCGTAGACGAAGT
>JAKSSQ010000048.1 GCA_024403005.1 Clostridia bacterium
AATATAATGCAGACCAATAGAACTTTAAGGGGGTATTTATGCCGGAATTAAATTTAACTAGAATTTATACCCATAACGTACACTACTACGAAACAGACCGGATGGGCATTACGCACCATTCCAACTACGTTCGCTGGATGGAAGAGGCGAGAATAGATTTTCTTAAGAACATAGGCTGGGATTATGCCCGCCTGGAAAGCCTGGGAATTATTTCCCCGGTGACCGCAATCAGCTGCAATTTCAAGGAAAGCACAACCTTCTCCGACGAGGTAACCATTATGGTTTCCGTGGAAGAGTTTAAAGGCGTGCGTCTTAAGCTGCATTACGAAATGGTTAACGCAGAAGGTAAGCCTGTCTGCCTGGCAGCTTCCGAGCACTGTTTCGTTAACAAAGAGGGCAGACCTATACGTTTAAAGAGAGAATTCCCGGAATTCTACAATGTGCTGGCAGAGCTGGCAGGTACAGAAGAATAGTAAAAATGGTTATATTGGATAAATATTAAAATTAAGAAAATGAGAAGGAATTTGTGTTCATTGAACCAATAGTCCTTCTCTTTTATTTTGAAGAATTTTTGTCATTTTATCATTGCAGATTAGCCGATTCTGCCGATTTTCAAATTGACAAAAATGAATTGGGGGGGGGTAAAATTAGATTTGTTTTTAAAAGAAGGAGATAAAATATGAAGAAATTTATCGCAGCTTTATGTGCAATGCTTCTGATTGCTTCAATGACCGCATGTGGAAGCACAAGTGGTGAATCTGCTCAGGATGAACCCGAAACAAATACAGCTGAAGAAGCTGATCTGAGCGAAGGCCTCGGAGATCTTATGCTGTCCGGTGAAAGCCAGACAATAAGCTTTGATCTTTATTTAAAGGATTCTGATACCGGTATCTGGGGAAATTCTGTTCCTGAAGGATACCAGCTCGTTTCCGCAGTAATTAAGAATAAAACAGGTCATCAGGTTTTAATTCAGGAGAATTTAAAAACACCTTTAGATGCAGACAGCAGAGGTGTGTGCATTATTACAGGAAGGGATCCTGTAGATCCTGAAATGGGTGATTCTATTTTTGTTCTGAACGAAAATGGTGAATGGGCAGAAAGAATAAACCTCGATTTTACATTCGATGCTAACAGCAGAATTGAAAGCATTGAGCTTGGTGATATTTATCAGATGGAAGATGGTATTATCTTTGGTTCAAATTCCGGCTCCGGAGATGATGAAACAAGCGAATCCTTTAACATTACTCTGCTGGATGACGCAAATGCTCTGGTTGTGCTTACCCGCGTTGACCGCCGCATGTCTGATCTCGGAAGCGGCTATTATTATACATGCCATTTAGATGTTACAAACAGAAGCGGCCGTGAACTTCGTACCAATACCGGCGATACCTTAGCTGCAGGCGAATCCATGACAGTACAGACCGGATTTGACGCTGCTGCTGAAGATATGGGCGGCTGGATTGACGGATGGCAGAATGACGATATTTATATTGATTTCAGCATGGTTGATATGAATCATAAGATTACAGAAGGAAAGGGTTCTGCAGAGTCTTCTTACTATGAAAAGGTTGTAAGCCTCGAAGCTATCGTTAACTTTGTTTCCAAAGATTTCAGAACAGGTACTTTCCTTAATGCTGAATAGTACTCAAACTCAACTACATTAAACAAAAAAGACGGTCCATACTGAACCGTCTTTTTCAATGCATTTACTGGTCCGGATCCTTTAATTCCATAGCTTCTGTGAGCTCGATGTCCGGGTGTTTGTCCTGGTAGTAGCTGAGTGCAAACTGGTTTGCAAACAGGATGAGAGGTCTTTCGAATCTGTCAAATACCAGCATGCTGCGCATGTCCAGGGTGGACTTAACCTTATCCACAGGCGTATTTCCTGTGACCCATCTGGCAACGGAGAAATCCTTTTCCGTCATGCGGATGGGGGCGTTGTATTCGTTCTCCAGTCTGTACTGGAATACTTCGAACTGCAGGTGACCAACAGCGCCGATTAAAATTTCGTTGTATTCATTGTGGTAAACCTGAATAGCGCCTTCCTGTGCAAGCTGGTCTACGCCTTTCTTGAACTGCTTTGCCTTCATGGTATCCTTAGGAGCAACCATTGCGAAGAGTTCGGGCGGGAAGGTTGGAAGAGGTTCGAAGAAAATCTTTTCCTTGCCGGTGCAGAGGGTATCGCCGATCTGGAAGTTTCCTGTATCGTAAATACCGATAATGTCGCCGGTAAAGGCAGTTTCTACGTTTTCTCTTTCGTTAGCCATGAGCTGAGTGGACTGTGCCAGCTTAATGGGCTTGCCTGTTCTGGACAGAGTTGCGGTCATACCTCTTTCGAAAGTGCCGGAGCAGATTCGGAAGAATGCCAGTCTGTCTCTGTGAGCAGGATTCATGTTTGCCTGAATCTTGAAGATGAAGCCGGAGAATTCGGGGCTGAGTGGGTCAACCTCGCCGGTTGTTGTCTTTCTGGGGCCGGGGGCAGGGGACATTTCCAGGAAGTGTTCGAGGAAAGGTGTTACGCCGAAATCTGCCAGCGCTGAACCGAAGAATACCGGTGTGAGTCGGCCCTTAAGAACTTCTTCCTGGTCCATGGGGTAGCCTGCACCTTCCAGAAGCTCCATTTCTTCCTTTAAGGCCTTTAAATTGAACTGGGTGAGGTGTTCTTCCAGCTGAGGGTCGTTAACGCCTTCTTCGCCCAATTTAAGGGTTATGCCTTCCTTGTAGAGGTAGGCTTCGTTCTTTAAGATGTTGTAAACGCCCTGGAAGTTGAGACCGCTGCCGATAGGCCAGGTTACAGCTGTTGCGGGCATTCCGAGGATGTCTTCCAGTTCGCCGATGAGTTCAAGCGGATCTCTTGCTTCGCGGTCCAGCTTGTTCATGAAGGTGAATACAGGAATGCCTCTCATGCTGCAGACTGCGAAGAGCTTTTTTGTCTGAGCTTCGATACCCTTGGCTGCGTCGATAACCATTACTGCGGAGTCGACGGACGTTAAAATTCTGTATGTATCTTCACCGAAATCGTTGTGGCCCGGTGTATCCATAATGGAAATAACCTTGCCCGAATATTCGAACTGCATTACGGAGGACGTTACGGAAATACCTCTCTGCTTTTCGATTTCCATCCAGTCGGATGTGGCAAACTTGCTGTTTCTTCTTGCCTTAACAGTGCCTGCCTCTCTGATTGCTCCGCCATGGAGCAGCAGTTTTTCCGTAAGAGTCGTCTTACCTGCGTCCGGGTGAGAGATGATGCCGAAAATGCGGCGTCTTTCTATCTGCTTTTCTAATTCTTTAATATCCATAAAAAATATTATAACACAAAAGAGACCGCTTAAGCAGTCTCTTTTCAAGGGTTTCTAGTATTTTACAAATTTCGTCTAACCAGTTTTCCCAGTTCTTTAGCCCAGTAGCCCCAGCCTTCGGTAATGAGCTTTCTTCCTGCGAACATTGCAGACAGAGAAGGGTCGAGAGCCGGTGCAATTTCTACGATGTCAAAACCGATTACGTTAAGGTTAGTGAACAGTTTTTCGAAGAGGGTGAGCGCCATTCTGGATGTGAGCCCGCCAAACTGAGGTGTTCCTGTTCCTGCAGCATAAGCCGGGTCCAGAGAGTCTATGTCGTAAGTTATGTAGACCTTTTTATATTTGCTCATCTTAGCGATGCAGTCGTCTGCAACTGCTTCAATGCCTTCTTTATAACAGTCATAGGCCGTCTTTACCTGAACCGGATACTTCATGTACTGTTCGAATTCATCGGGTTCAATGGATCTGATTCCAATGAAGTAAAGGTTCTCGTAGCCGTTGATATTCTTCAGTTCCAGGGCTCTCTTTTCCGTGTTGCCATGGGAGAGAAAATCGCCTTCCAGCGCATCGCAGAGGTCCATGTGGGCATCGATGTGGATAATGCCGAATTCTTCGTCCAAAGCGTCGTCTATGCCTCTTTCAACGGGAATGGTTACGCTGTGGTCTCCTCCGACCATTGTAAATTTCTTGCCTTTGCGCACCAGATCTGCAACGAAATCCTGGATTTCCTTAAATACTTCTTCGCGGTTTTCCATGGTGAGGGGGAAATCTCCGGCATCAAATACAGTAAAATCGCTGTAGTATTCCAGTTTTTCAGTGCATGGAGTTGAATGGAATGAATTGGCTCTCAGCATTTCGGGGGCTTCTGCAGCACCGCCTCTATAGCTTGCACCGCCGTCGAAGGGGATGCCGAATACAACTGCATCGGCTTCTTCCGGCTTCATATCCGGCTTGTTCAGCCCGCACCAGGTTTTTGCATTCTTCGCAAGCTCGTTTCTGATCTGCATAGTGTCCTCCTTGCTGTTAACCTTCTAAGTATTTAAGAACGGTTCTAATCTGGAATTCCATGGCGTCGGGAATAATGTCCTCGTTGAACCTGTATCCGGGGTGGTGAATGCTCTGCCAGGGGCCGGTCTTCGGGTCGTTTGTTCCGTAGTTTACGTATACGCCGGGCATGTAGGGCAGGAATTCCGCATAGTCGTCTCCGCCCATGGTCTGCATGCCGTCTGTTATTACGGAGCCTTCGCCCTTCATCTCTTCGATGGCGCTCTTTGCGATTTCCAGCATGGCATCGTCGTTATACAGCAGGGAATTACCGCATTTAAGTTCAATTTCGCAGGTACAGCCGTTCATGGCGCAGGCCGATTCTACAACTTCTTTAAATCTTGCGTGAACAGCTTCGTGCTCTCTGTGCAGGCAGCGGATAGAACCCTGCATTTCGCAGGTTTCAGGAACGGTGATTTCCTTTTCTCCACCGTGGATCATGCAGTTTGTAATAACCGTCGGCTTAAGAGCATCGCGCTCTGCAGTAAGCATATTTTTAATACCGAAGAGGACGAAGGCTGTTGCATCTGCAGGGTTTACTGCAAGATGTGGCCGACCGCCGTGGCCTCCTTTGCCGTGGATTGTAATTTTATAATAGTAACTGGAAGCTCCCTGGAAGCCTTTCTGAATTCCGAAAGTTCCGTAGGTTATACTGGGATGGTTATGACTTCCTATAATTGCATCCGGATGCTTTGCCAGTTCGATTGCTCCTTCATCGATCATAATCTGAGCGCCGGCGTCTTCTTCGTTGGGCTGGAAAAGGAAAGTTACTTTTCCCGGGATTTCATCTCTGTGTTCAGCCATAATTTTCGCAATGCCCAACTGAATGGCTGTGTGTGCATCGTGGCCGCAGCAATGGGCTGCTCCCGGATTTACGGAGCTGAAGGATTCCCCGCTGTTTTCGTCCATTGGAAGGGCATCGATATCGGCGAGAATCATAATCCGTTTACCCGGCTTACCGTCGTTTAATGTCGCGATAACTCCGGTTCCGGCACAGGTGGAAACCGTGTCCATTCCAAGCTTTTCCAGGTATTCTTTAACGATTTTTGATGTTCTGAATTCCTTAAAGCCTGTTTCTGCGTGCTTATGAAGGTCTCTTCTGATTTCGATTACTTCCGGTGTGACCGCAATTACTTCTTTTCTTATGTCCATAGTGCCTCCTTTAGAGCCTTGAAATGCCTTGGTTCACGTACTATATACCTTATAATATCACTTTTTAGACAGAAAACGGGGATTGTAAATTTTTTCACATACCTGATATTTTTTTAACGAAAAGTATTGTTATTTCTTTAACGAACGTTTATAATACCTGATAAGGGAATGGAGGATTCCCTGCTTAGAAAAAGGACAGGTACTTTTAACAGATATATAGGGGAAATTATGGACTATTTAATGGAACAATACAAAGCCAAGCCTACTACACCAGAAGAGGCTGTTACGGCCGTTAAGGACGGCGACTGGGTAGACTTCGGTTTTGGCGTAAATACGCCGGAAGCTCTGGACAAGGCCCTGGCTGCAAGAGCATGGGAAGTCTGGGACGTAAACATTAGAGGGGGAATATCCTTATCTGAACCCGCAGTAACAGGTCCGTCCTGCGTAGGACACTTTACATGGAACCCCTGGCACTGCTCCGGAATCGACAGAAAGGTAATCGGCACAGGCGGAATGGGCTTTTTCGCTCCTATTCGCTATGCAGATTTGCCCAAATACTATAAGAACAACGAAATCCACGTTAATGTAGCCATGCTCATGACCGGCCCCATGGACGGCGACGGCTACTTCAGCTTTACTCTTACAACGTCCCATCTGGACGCTGTATGCAGAAATGCGGATATTGTTATCGTTGAGGTCAACAGAAACATGCCCCACGCCTTCTCCAAAGAAGGCTCCAAGGTGCACATCGACGACGTTAAGTACATCGTTGAACACGACAGCCCCTTAAGAACTCTGGCAGCTGCACCTAGCACGGAAATCGATAACAAGATCGCAGATCTTATCGTAAACGAAATTCCCAACGGCGCATGCCTGCAGCTGGGTATCGGCGCTATGCCCAACGCAATCGGACAGAAAATCGCAGATTCCGACCTTAAGGACCTGGGCGTACATACGGAAATGTACGTAGATGCCTTTGTTGAAATGACTGAAAAGGGCAGAATTACAGGCAAATTCAAGAATCTGGACAGACTCCATCAGGTATACGCTTTCGCAGCAGGAAGCCAGAAAATGTACGATTTCCTTAATGGAAACACAGAAGTTCTCGGCGCTCCCGTAGACTATACAAACAATCCGGCTGTAGTTGCCCAGATTGATAAGTTTTATTCAATTAACAACGCTATCGATATAGACCTCTTCGGCCAGTTCAACGCAGAATCCGCAGGAACAAAGCAGATTTCCGGTACCGGCGGACAGCTGGACTTCGCAATCGGCGCTTACCAGTCCAACGGCGGCAAGAGCTTTATCGCCATGACATCTACTTACACAAACAAGGACGGCGGAATTGAAAGCAGAATCCGCCCGACTCTGGCTGTTGGTTCTGTCGTAACCACTCCCAGATCCGTAACTCAGTACGTAGTAACCGAATACGGCATGTTCAACTGCAAGGGCAAATCCCTCTGGCAGAGAGCCGAAGGCTTAATCGACCTGGCACATCCGGATTTCCGCGAAGATTTAATTAAGGAAGCCGACAAGATGGGCGTATGGAGACGCGTTCACAAGAGATTCTAGGAGCGATCCCTCGTAGTGCATTGCGCTGCGCAATATGTTAAAATTAAGGTGTTCTTAACTTAAAGGACACCTTTTTTAATGCAATACAGGAGGACAGCATGAAAGTTCAGGTTTACAGATACGATGCATTTACAAAAGTGAAAGGCAAGGGCAATCCCGCCGGAGTTATATTTGATGCGGATAAATATACAACTGCCGAAATGCAGGAAGTTGCAAGGCAGATAGGCTTTTCCGAATGCGTATTCATCAGATCTTCCGATAAAGCAAATCTGCAGCTGCGCTACTTTACTCCCGGTGCGGAAGTAAACCTCTGCGGCCATGCAACCATGGCTTCTGTTTACTCTTTATTCAAGGATTCCGATCCGGAAGGCCCGGCAATCTGCAAGAAGGTTGAAACCAATGCAGAGATTATCGAAGTTTCCTACGATCCCAAACTGCAGGAAGTTACAATGACCCAATCCGACGCGCAGTTTAAGCCTGTAAGCTGCAGCATGGCAGACCTTGCGGCATGCATTGGCCTCACCGAGGACGATATAGACGGTAACTACCCGGTTCTGTTCGGCTCCACAGGCCTTTGGACAGTAATCGTTCCTATTAAGACTCTGGAAGCTTTCGCACGCATGAAGCCGGACAACAAGAGCTTCCCGAAGCTTTTCCCCGAGCTGCCCAATGCCAGCGTACATCCTATCTGCCTGGAAACCTTCAGAGAAGAAGCTTCTGTGCACGGCAGACATTTCTCTGGTGCTAATACCGGACGCATAGAAGACCCGATTACAGGCACCGCAAGCGGAGTTACAGGCGCATACTATATACAGTATATCCATCCGGACATGGAAAGCTGCGACATTATAGTGGAGCAGGGCCAGGATGCAGGCTACGACGGAGTGGTTCACGTATGGGACCGCAAGGAAGACGGCGCAATTAAGGTTAAGATCGCTGGCACCGCATCCGAAGTATGCGAACTGGAAGCTGAAATTTAACAAATCTTTACAATCCACAAGATATAGGGTATACTTAATATGTTAATAAACTATACTTGTGGATTTTTAATTTAGGAGACATATATGAAGTGCCCGTTTTGCGAAGCTCCGGATACTAAAGTAATCGACTCAAGACCGACAGAAGAAGGCCACGCTATAAGACGCAGAAGAGCCTGCGACTGCTGCGGCAAGCGCTTTACAACTTACGAAAAGGTAGAAGAAGTATTCTTTATGGTCGTTAAGAGAGACGGCAGCAGAGAATCCTTCGACAGAAACAAGATTCTGAACGGTATTATCCGTGCATGCGAAAAGCGCCCCGTTACAATGGACCAGATGGAAGCCGTTGTTGCTGAAGTCGAAAGAGGCCTTAACAACATGATGGAAAAGGAAGTTACCAGCGCCTTTATCGGAGAAGTTGTAATGGAAAAGCTCAAGGATCTGGACGAAGTTGCTTACGTTCGCTTTGCTTCTGTTTACAGACAGTTTAAGGACGTTAATACATTTATCGCAGAAATCGAAAAGCTTCTCGGAAGCGATGCCATGGGTAAGTTAAAGAAGGCTCCCATAAAGAACCCTAAGGAAGAATTTTAAAATGAGTAAAATAATCGTAGCTATAGACGGCCCTGCAGGCGCAGGAAAAAGCACTATTGCAAAGCTTGTAGCAGGGGAAATCGGTGCAGATTACATCGATACAGGCGCCATGTACAGAGCTGTAGCCCTTAAGCTGCTGCGTACAGGCACAGATTACAACGACCCCGAAGCTCTCGGAACGCTGCTTGAAGCGGTGGATGTGGACTTCTCCGAAGGCCGCACCATGCTGGACGGTGAAGACGTAAGCGGCCTTATCCGCACTCCGGAAATAAGCGCTCTGGCATCTCCGTCCTCTGCAATTCCCGCGGTTAGATATAAGCTTACAGATCTGCAGCAGGAAATGGGCCGCAGAAAGAGCATAGTAATGGACGGACGCGACATCGGAACAGTAGTTTTCCCTGATGCGGATTTCAAGTTCTTCCTTACAGCTTCTGCAGACGAAAGAGCCCGCAGAAGAACCAACGAAATGCTGGAAAAGGGCCAGGAAGCCGATTTCGAACAGATTAAGGCAGACATTATCCAGCGCGACTACCAGGATTCCCACAGGGAATTCAGACCCCTTAAAAAGGCAGACGACGCCATAGAAATCGACTCCTCGGACATGACTATCCAGCAAGTTGTCGACACTATGATGTCCTATATACGCGGCGAAGCTTAAATTTTATAGAGCTCCCACCGGCAATCGGAGATAAGGTACTTTAACTGGTACCTTTTTTCTATGCCTTCGATTTCGCTCTGGCAGTCGTAAACGTAGGCCCTCTGGCCGGCTATCCGCTGCTCCTGAGACACAAGGATCTTGCCCACGTAGATTTCCCTTGTGGTTTCGTCTTTTTCTCTGTATTTGAATTTGTAGGGCAGGGGCTTGCTGCCGCACTTGAACACCACTATGGTGTCTATGGGTTTTGCTACGATCTTCATGGTCCGTATCCTCCCATGTTCAGGAAGTTTCCGTCGTTTACACCTCCTTCCACAGGGCGGAGGGAAGTGTTTGCGAACGTGCCCCTGAATATGGCTTCATTTCCGAATTTATTCCTTATAATGTCTACAGTTTTATCTGCTTTTCTGCAGATTTCGCTGTCTTTTCTGCTGAAAAAGCTTATCTGAGTCTGGTCTGTATAACTTAAATTTCCGGTGCCTATGCCCAGCTGGCGTATGGGTTCACCGCGCCAGAGTTCGTCGAAGAGAAAGCAGGCAGTTTCGTAGATTTCGCTGGTTATGTCCGTGCAACAATCCAGCTGAACCTGGTGTCTGTAGCCCATTAACTGGAAAGTCCTTATCCAAAGGGACACCCTGGAGGCCATGCAGCCAAGGTGGCGCAGACGCATTGCAACCCGCTCCGCAAGGCTCAGCAGATAGGCCTTTGCTTCTGCCGGATCCGTTACGTCGTATTTTATTGTCATGCTGTTTCCGACGCCTTTCTGGATTACGGTGCTGTTGGGTATTACCGGTTCCGGATCTATGCCGTTAGCGTAGCGCCAGACCAGGTCTCCGTGGCTTTTAAGTATGCCTCTTATAAAATTTCTGTCTGCGTTTGCAAGTTCTCCGATCGTTGAAATTCCAAGGCTTTTAAGCTTTCTTTCCGTCGCTCTGCCCACCATGAACAATTCGCCGCAGGGCAGGGGCCACATCTTCTCCGGAATCTCTTCGGGCCACAGGGTGTGGGTTCTGTTCGGCTTTTTAAGCTCCGAACCCATCTTCGCCAGAATCTTGTTCGTGGACACTCCGATGTTTACGGTGAACCCCAGTTCGTCCTTTATGCGCCTTCGGATTAAATCAGCGGTTTCCACCGCATCTCCGAATTTCTTTTCCGAAGCCGTGTAATCTAAAAAGCATTCGTCCACGCTGTAGCGCTGGATAACACCGGAATATTCGCATAATATGCTGTACATTTCGTTGCTGCA
>JAKSSQ010000049.1 GCA_024403005.1 Clostridia bacterium
AGAGGAAACTTCTGCCGGAAATGTCTACGGCCGTCATAATGAGAGCTTCGTCCATGGGGATGATTGCGTCACCGTAGCGGCAGATGCCCTTCTTTTCGCCCAGAGCTTTCTTGAAAGCCTTGCCCAGGCAGATGCCGATGTCTTCCACGCTGTGGTGGTCATCTACATTTACGTCGCCGTTGCACTTAAGATCGATGTCGAATCTGCCGTGGCGTGCAAAAAGCGTAAGCATATGGTCCAGAAAACCTATGCCGGAATCGATGGAAGCTTCGCCTGTGCCGTCGATTTCAAAGCTTAAACTTATGCTTGTTTCGGCTGTATCTCTGTTAATTTCAGCTCTTCTCATTGCATTTCCTCCATAATTTCATCGATTTTTGCAAGAAGTACGTCCAGCTGCTGTCTGGTTCCGATTGTGATTCGGTTGTACTGGCAGATGGTTTCCTTGTCGAAATGTCTTACCAGAACGCCCTTTTCCTTGAGCTTTCTGTAGAGCTCGCCGCCGTCGATCTTCGGGCTCTTTGCGAAGATGAAGTTTGCAACGGATTCGGGGAATTCGAAGCCTCTCTTCTTAAGCTCTTCTGCAAGATATGCTCTGTTTTCAATTATAGTATTGCAGCACCGCTTTGTATATTCCGGATCCTTAAGGGTTCCGATGCCTGCAGCGGCTGTCATGGAGTTGATGTTGTACGGATTTGTGGAGTATCTGATTGTGTTCAGGTCCTGGATTAATGCCGGGCAGGCTGCTGCGAAGCCGAGTCTGCCGCCGGCGAGGGATCTGCTCTTGGAGAAAGTCTGGATAACCATTACGTTATCGTATTTCTTCGTGAGGCCAATGGAGCTTTCTCCGCCGAAATCTACGTAAGCTTCGTCGATAATTACAACGCCTTCCGGGTTGGATTTAACGATTTCTTCGATGGTGGAAACGGGAAGAATCTTGCCTGTCGGGGCGTTGGGGTTTGCAATAAAAATGGTTTTATTGAGGCCCATGTACTTCTTCGGATCTATGGAGAAATCTTCTTCCAGAGGGATAATTTCGTAAGGAATCTTGTTTAAATCTGCGAAAACCGGATAGAAACCGTAGGTAATGTCCGCAAAGACTGCAGGCCTGTTTTCGTCGCAGAATGCCATGAACGCGAAGTTCAGAGATTCGTCGGAACCGTTGTTGATGCAGAGCATATCCGGCGTAATATCGTAAGTTTCTGCAAGAATCTTTCTGAGTTCGTCCATCTGCGGGTCGGAATAGAGATTCAGCGGTCTTAAGTTCTTATAGAGGTATTCCATAGCCTTTTCCGAAGGCGGGAAAGGACATTCATTTGTGTTCAGCTTGGTGTAGACCATGTCCTGTGGTTGTTCGCCGGGTGTGTATGGGGTCAGCTGACTGTACTTGCTGCTGAAATATCTGCTCATCTATTCTTCCGTCCTTATAACTGCGCTTCTTGCGTGGCCTGTGAGCCCTTCTTTCTCTGCGAAGAAGGCTACATCCTTTGCAACCTTTGCAAGAGCATCTCTCGTGTAATAAGTGTACTGGGATTTCTTAACGAAGTCGTCCACGGACAGCGGGCTGGAGAATCTTGCCGTGCCGCTGGTCGGGAGTGTGTGGTTGGGGCCTGCGAAGTAGTCGCCCAGAGCTTCGGGGCAATTCTTGCCCATGAAGATCGAGCCTGCGTGGCGGATGCTGTCCAGATAATCGAAGGGGTTATCTACGCAGAGTTCCAGGTGCTCGGGAGCGATTTCGTTGGCAATTTCGATGGCCTGCTTAATGTTTTCGGATACGATAATCTTTCCGTTGACTTCAATGGATTCCCTTGCGATTTCCTCTCTTACAAGCTGAGGCAGCTGCTTTTCGATTTCTGCCTGAACCGCCAGGGCCAGCTTCATGGAATCGGTTACCAGAACTGCGCTTGCCATCTTGTCGTGTTCGGCCTGGGAAAGCATGTCTGCAGCCACGTAAGCCGGTTCGCAGGTTCCGTCTGCAACTACCAGGATTTCGCTGGGACCGGCTATCATGTCGATGGAAACCTTACCGAATACCTGTTTTTTAGCTTCAGATACGAAAGCGTTGCCCGGTCCTACTATTTTGTCTACTTTGGGCACGCTTTCGGTTCCGTATGCCAGAGCTGCGATAGCCTGGGCACCGCCGGTCTTAAAGATTCGGTCGATGCCTGCAATCTTTGCAGCTGCAAGGATTACCGGGTTTATTTTGCCGTCTGCGCCCGGCGGGGTCACCATGACGACCTCGGGAACGCCTGCAATCTTTGCGGGAATGGCATCCATTAAAACTGTGGACGGATAAGCTGCCGTGCCGCCAGGAACGTAAAGGCCGGCTTTGTCTACAGGCATTATCTTCTGTCCGATTACGATGCCGTCGCTGTCGTTTATAATGAAGCTGTTTCTTACTTGTTTAGAGTGGAATTTCTTAATGTTTTCCGCTGCTTTGCGGAGGATTTCCAGGAATTCCGGCTCTACTGCTTCGAAAGCTTCTTCGAATTCCTCCGGGGAAACTTCCAGAGAAGAAAGCCTGCATTTGTCAAACTTTTCTTCGTACATCATCAGGGCTTCATCGCCCTTATCCTTAACTGTTTCTATTATTTCAGCTACGATGCCTTCGACCTGAGTCTGAGGGATTATTCTGCTGAAAATGTCCTGGGGAGATACTTCTCCGAACTTCATGATTTTAATCATTGCGCTTCACCTGTCTGCTGAGCCCTTCTACAACTTTCTGTATTTCGGCCTTTTTAAACTCGTAGCTTACTTTATTTACGATTAATCTGGCGCTTATGGGAACTATTGTTTCGATAACTTCCAGATTGTTTTCCTTTAAGGTTGTGCCTGTTTCCACCAGGTCCACGATTACGTCGGAAAGGTCGAGAATCGGTGCGATTTCGATGGATCCGTTCAGGTGGATAATGTCTATGTCTCTGCCTAAGGAGTTGTAGTAATTTCCGGCGATATTGCTGAATTTTGTTGCAACTCTTAAGGTTTTGTTGCGGTCGTCGTAGAAATCTTTCTTACCGGCTACGCACATGCGGCATTTGCCCATGTTTAAGTCCAGCATTTCGTAGATATCCGGTTCGTATTCCAGAAGGATGTCCTTTCCTGCTACGCCGATGTCTGCAGCTCCGCGTTCTACATAGATTGCTACGTCGGAGGGTTTTGCCCAGAAGTAGCGAACGCCCAGCTTTTCGTTTTCGAAGATTAACTTTCTGTTTTCTTCTTCGATGGACGGGCATTCGAAGCCGGCTTCCTTAAACATTTTATATACTTTTTCGCCGAGTCTTCCCTTCGGAAGAGCTACGTTAAGCATTCTTTCCAACGAAGCTCACCTCCCCATCCGAAAACTTTGCAAGTCTTTTATATCTTATTTTGTCCGGCACGCATTTCTGCGCCATTACTGTAATTCCTAGGTCTGTGAGGTCTTCCACTGCTTTGTGGAGCTGCATTGGGTCAGCGCCCTCTTCGTAAATTAAAATCGTGTCCACGTCGCAGGCGCTGCTTTCTTCCAGCCTTTCGAGAAGGTCCAGGTAAACCGCAAAGCCGATAGCTCCGCAGTGCTTGCCCATTTTCTTCATGAGGTTTTCGTACTGGCCGCCGATTACGACTGCGGAAGGAATTCCGCTAATGTATCCGGTGAACACAATGCCGTTGTAGTAATTTACGTCGCTTATAATCGAAAAATCGATGGTAACCATGTCTGCGAAGCCGTATTCCCTGAGGATTGCGGTGCAGGCTTCCAGCTGCGCTACGGATTCTTCGCAGCAGCCCAGTTCTTTAAGGCCGGGGATTACTTCTTCTGCGCTTCCGCTGAGGCCAATCAGCTTTACGAGCTTCGCCGTAGTTTCTTCGCAGGCACCTTTTTCCCTGCAAATTGCTTCCAGTTCGTGGATATTTTTCTGGCTTATGCACTTGAAAATATCGGAAACTGCGGATTTATCGAGATTTAAGCTGTTTATGAGTCCGGATACGATGTCCAGGTTGGAAATGCTTAATCTGGATTCTTCGGAGATGTATTTAAGGCTCTTTGCTGCGAGGAGCAGAACTTCAGAAATGCAGAACATGTCGGTCGCTCCGATGCATTCCAGGCCGACCTGGGGGATTTCGCGGAAGCCCTTTCCTGCTCCGGGAACTCTGTAGACGTTCTCGTTGTAATAGACTTTCTGAACTTCGCAGCCCTGAATTCTGCTGTTTCTTACTATGGAAAGCGTTACGTCCGGCTTGAGCGCCATCAGCTTGCCGTTTGTGTCTGTAAAGGTGATTATATTGTCGGAAGAAAGATAGTCTTTATTCTTCGCATAGAGGTCGTATTCCTCGAATTTGCTCATTTTATACTGGGTGTAGCCGTATTTGTGGTACAGAGCACGCAGATTGTAGATTATCTTCTCTTCGTTCTTTAAGATGCTGGTGTTGAATGTCATAATTAACCTCTTCGCTTTAGTACTTTATCACTTTAGCACATTAAAGCGCTAAAGTAAACAGTTTCGCCGAAAAATACTTTATCACTTTAGCATACTAAAGGTGGACGGGTACACTGTAGCCTGCTAAAGCGCTAAAGTGTACCCGTCCCCACATTGGACACAAAAAATCGGCTGATTTCTCAGCCGATTCAACAAAATTCGCAGATATTTAGTTATTTGGCGAAATCCGGGCCTAAATCCCCTGCCATGTAGTGCTTTCTGCACAGGGAAACGTACATGTCGTTTCCGCCGATTACAAGCTGGGCACCTTCGCGGATAATATTGCCTGCTTCGTCTACGCGGGCAACCATGGTTGCCTTGCGTCCGCAGTGGCAGATCGTCTTGATTTCTTCGATTTTATCTGCATAAACAAGCAGATAATGGGACCCTTCGAACAATTCGTTCTGGAAATCGTTCTTCAGGCCGTAGCACATTACCGGACAGCCGTACTCGTCTACAATCTTCGCCAGCTGGATAACCTGGTGCTTCTTAAGGAACTGGCACTCGTCCATAAGAATGCAGTCGATGTGCTGCTGAGCCTCGTGCTCCTTATAAAGCGCTACTAAATCCGTGTCGCCGTTTATAACGATGGCATCGCGGGAAATACCGATACGGCTCGTAATCTTGCCCACTCCGTAGCGGTCGTCCACAGAGGGAGAAAGGGTCATGATGTGCTTGCCCCTCTCTTCGTAGTTGTAAGCAACCTTAATGAGTTCGATGGATTTTCCAGCATTCATCGTGCTGTAGCGGTAGTAAAGCTGTGCCATTTGTCGTCTCCTTTAAAATATAGGAGTATTATAACATATCCGCCGCCTAAATTGCAGGAAACCTTAAGATAACCTTTTAAGAATAAATAAGGGAAATCTTTAAGAATTTCTTAAGATTTCCCTTAATGTTTTAAAAATACACTATTACGATTCTATTCTTCTTTATCCAAAGCTGCCAGTTTTCTGCGCAGGTCCTGAATGTCTCTGCTGAAATACGCGGCAAAGGAGAATACGCAGCCTATGCTTCCCGTGCATAAAAACATGACTGCCATACCGCTTCCGAGTCCTGTGCCTACAAGTTTTTGCAGAATTTCAGCTGCTGCAGAACTTCCGGACATAAACGGTTCAAACACGTAATCCGCAAGGATGCCTCCTAGAAGTATTCCCGCAGGAATAAGGCTGTACTGGATTGCATTTCGCGTCGCAAATACCCTGCCCTGCACATCTTCCGGTATGACGGAGTAAAGTATTACGTTCTGCCCGGCCATAATAAATGAGATAGGCAAACTCGCTGCAGCGCCTGCAAAGCACCAGGCAAGTCCGCTTCTTCCAAGCCCCATAAATATGTCGCCGAGCAGGAAGGAAATTCCGGCAGACCAGAAAATCATGCGGACACTGTCCTTACCAGCCTTTCCTGCAGCCGCAATTAGCCCGCCCAGGATTCCTGCGCCGCCCATTACAGCCATAACAACGCCAAGAACTGCAGCATTTCCGCCGCTCCTGGCCAGTATCATAGGCGAAAGCACATTTTCATACGTAAGCCTGGACAGGAAATTCATACCCATAAGGGTATAAATTACGATAAGCAGTCCCCTGTTTTTCTTCAAAAAAGCGTAGCCCTGGCCGCAGCCTTTAAATACCGAGGTATTTTCTACACCTTCAGGTCTGTCTTCCTTTATGTGTATGAAGCCAATCAGCACGCAGCAAGCTACAGCGAAACTGGCGATATCAAAGCCTATAACGGCTGGAAGCCCGTCAAATCCGTATATTGCAGCAGCAAGAACAGGTCCTGCCACCATAATCAGGTTCTGAGAAAAAGATGCCATGCCGCCTGCATTTGCAAGTTTTTCCTTAGGAACAATTCTTCCTATAGCTGCTGCGGATGCAGGAGTCTGAAAAGCATTGGCACAGCCTATGACAGCGTTAACTATATAGATATGCACCGGCTTAAGTCCACCCTTAAGGCTCATCATAAGCACAAAAACGGTTGCAAGAGCAGCGCAGCTGTCGCTTATAACCATAACTGCTTTCTTGCTGTGTCTGTCTACAATTGGCCCTGCAAAGAGGCTGAGTCCAACGTATGGCACATAATTGCAGAAAGTCATCAGAGAAACAGCCAGCGCTGATTGGCTCATCGTAAACTGCCAGAGTACCAGCGCATAGGCCGTCATAGAACTTCCCAGCTGGGAAAAGGACTGGCTGAGCCAGAAAATTATATATTTTTTAAAATCTTTTTCCATTGAATCCACCTTATTCTTATAGTTTCAGGTAATTTTGATCCAATGAGGACGGATATGCTTACTGTACAGGTGCCGTCCCTCAGGATCCCATACAGTTTAAACGGCCCATACAGACCAGCTTATGCATATTGGTAATAACGCCCATGTTTTACCTCAATTCGCCGCAATTGCGGTCAGTTAAGAAGCCTATTCGATCTTTGTAACTTCGTAATCTGCTGCTTCTACTGCTGCCTTAAGAACGTCGTCTGCAACTTCTGCAGTGAGTTCAACTACAGCTGTACCTGCTGTGTGGCTGGGTGCTGCGGATGCAACGCCTTCGATAGCTTCCAGAGCCTTCTTTACTCTTGCTTCGCAGTGGGGGCACATCATTCCTGTTACGTATACTGTCTTTGTCATTTTTGTCTTTCCTTTCTTAATAATATCTTTAATCTCTTCGAGATTTAATTGACTTAAAGCGTTTTTAGCGGGTTTATCGCTGTCTTTGGAGCGAATTTTTGCCAGATTAAGCCTGAGCGCATTGGATACAACGCAGAAGCTGGAGAGGCTCATAGCGGCTGCGCCGAACATCGGGTTCAGCTCCCAGCCGAAGGCGCTTATATAGAGGCCTGCAGCCAGAGGAATGCCCATAACGTTGTAGAAAAAGGCCCAGAACAGGTTTTCGTGGATGTTTTTAAGGGTTTTGCGGCTTAATCTTACAGCTGCCGCAACATCTGCCAGAGAGCTGTTCATGAGCACAATGTCCGCTGCGTCGACTGCAACGTCTGCGCCGGCTCCAATAGCTATGCCCATGTCGGCTCTTGTGAGCGCGGGAGCGTCGTTGATTCCGTCACCGACCATAGCAACCCTGCCCTGTTCCTTGAGCATCCTTACCACGGTTTCCTTGTCTTCGGGAAGAACGCCTGCGATTACGTTGTCGATGCCTGCCTGGGCTGCGATTGCGCCGGCGGTCTTTTCGTTGTCGCCGGTGAGCATTACTACCTGAATGCCCATGTTCTTAAGATTGCGAACAGCTTCTGCAGAATCTTCCTTTATGGTGTCGGAAACTGCGATTATACCCAGAAGCGTGTCTCCTGCGGAGAAAAGCAGCGGAGTTTTGCCCTGCTCTGCCAGCTCGCCGGCTTTCTGCTTAATGTCTTCGGAAACCTTAACGATTCCGGAGATATAATCCAGATTTCCGCCGTGCACGGGTATGCCTGCCAGCTTTGCGGAAAGGCCGCATCCGGGGAGAACCTTAAAGTCCTGAGTATCCAGCACCTGACCCTCAAAATAGTCCGTTACAGCCCTGGAAAGCGGATGTTCGGACTTTTTCTCAAGAGATGCTGCAATCGTCAGGAATTCGTCCGATTTTATGCCTTCTGCGCAGACTACATCGGTAACCTGGGGCTGGCCTTTTGTAATTGTGCCTGTCTTGTCGAGGGCGGCGATCTGAATCTTGCCGGTTTCCTCCAGAGAAACAGCTGTTTTAAACAGGATTCCGTTCTTTGCACCGAGGCCATTGCCGACCATAATCGCTACGGGAGTTGCCAGGCCCAGCGCGCAGGGGCAGCTGATAACCAGAACCGAAATGCCCCTTGCAAGAGCAAAGCCCAGTTCTTTGCCTAAAAGCAGCCAGATTGCTGTGGTAATGACCGCAATTGTGATAACCGCCGGCACGAATACGCCGGAAACCCTGTCTGCGATCTTTGCGATGGGCGCTTTTGTAGCTGCCGCATCGGAAACCATCTTTATAATCTGGGCGAGAGTCGTATCTTCCCCTACCCTTGTTGCGCGGCACTTTATGTAGCCGGATTTGTTCACCGTGGCAGCGGAAACCTTGTCTCCAGTAGCTTTGTCTACGGGGATGCTTTCGCCTGTGAGCGCAGATTCGTCCACGGCGCTGATTCCGTCAACAACCTCGCCGTCTACCGGAATGCTTTCGCCGGGTTTTACGATAAATATGTCGCCCAGCTTAACATCGCCTACCGGAATCTCCTTTTCCGCGCCGTTTTCTTCGATTACAGCGGTCTTAGGAGCGAGCTTCATAAGGCTTTTTAAGGCGTCTGTAGTCTTGCCCTTAGCCCTTGCTTCCAGCATTTTGCCCACGGTTATGAGCGCCAGAATCATGGCGGCGGATTCAAAGTAGAAGTCCATCATGTACTTTTCTACCAGAGCCATGTTGCCGTCGGTCTGGGCGCGGGTCATTGCGAGAAGCACGTAGGTGCTCCACAGGAACGAGGCCGATGACCCCAATGCAACCAGAGTGTCCATGTTCGGGGCCTTGTGCACGAGGCCTTTAAATCCGCTTATAAAGAACTTCTGGTTTATAACCATGATTATCGCGGAAAGCACCAGCTGAACGATGCCCATACCCACGTGGTTTCCGTGGAAGAAAGCCGGAAGCGGCCAGCCCCACATCATGTGACCCATGGAAAAATACATTAAAACTGCGAGAAATCCCAAAGATGCAAGCAGTCTTTTCTTAAGTTTAGGTGTTTCCGTATCCTTTAAAGAATCTTCGTCTGCGTCGGAAGACTGCGCTGCCGGGCCGGCTCCCTTAACCGAAGCCCCGTAGCCTGCGTCTTCTACGGCTTTTATAATGGCATCTGCGCCGGCAGTTCCTTCCACGCCCATGGAGTTTGTGAGAAGGCTTACGCTGCAGGATGTGACCCCATCAACAGCGCTTACAGCTTTCTCCACTCTGGCCTGGCAGGCTGCGCAGCTCATGCCTGTAACTAAATATTGCTGCATAATAATCTAATCCTTTACCCTTTGCTTACTTCATAAGCTTTCTTATCGTTTTAACCAGTTCGTCTATGACTTCTTCGTCGCCCCTTCTTATGCCATTG
This sequence comes from Clostridia bacterium, assembly GCA_024403005.1. Classification (GTDB taxonomy): domain Bacteria; phylum Bacillota; class Clostridia; order Peptostreptococcales; family Anaerovoracaceae; genus RUG11894. The sequence continues at coordinate 9,504 of JAKSSQ010000049.1, forward strand.
GCCACGCAGCAGTGGATGTGCGCCGCGAGAAGTTCCTGGTTGAACCCATCAATAGCAGAACCGGCTGCAGCAGACTGCTGAAGTATGTCGTTGCAGTATGCATCGTTTTCGATCATGGCTTCTATGCCGCGAATCTGCCCTTCAATTCTCTTTAATCTGTGGATCAGGGCCTTCTTCTGCTCTTCCGGTCTGTAAGTTTTTTTGTCTGACATTTAAAACCTCTTCTGCTCGGGGATACTCCCCTCTAGTATCTCCATTATACTCCCCCGCAGTATCCTGTCAACTCCTTTTCGGGGACGGGTATACCCTTCGGGTACGCGGCGCTTTAGCACTTTAGCACGCTAAAGGGGGACGGGGGTGCTTTAGCGCTTTAGTGCGATAAAGGGGGACGGGTACGCTTTAACACTTTACAGTGCTAAAGCGTACCCGTCCCCAGTTTAAGCAAAAGAAAAACAGAGCCGAAGCTCTGTTATCTCTTAATCTTAAATTCGAACAGACCATGGTGGTTGCAGTAATACACGAGCTTGCGCGCTCTTGCAATCTTGAACCTGGCATCTGCAGCGCCCTGCGGATAAAGCTTTTTAATGTAAATTCCGTCGTCGTAAACCGCTGCAATAAAGGAAATATAATGGGATTTGGTCATTTCGTGGCCGAATTCCACGTAATATTCGTCTTCCACAACGGGAATTTCCGGAATGTGCCCTTCTTCTGCAGGTTCGGCAGCAAGGG
>JAKSSQ010000005.1 GCA_024403005.1 Clostridia bacterium
GATATAGCAGAAAAAAGAATAAATGGAGAATTATTATAGGAGAATAAAATGTTACCAAGCAAAGCAACCGAAGGCTCCAGCCTTAACGATAGAATCCGCGATCCGTTCTACGATTACTGCCACTTCCGCCCTGCAATCTGGGAACCGGACCACGCAGCACTGGAAGTAGAACTCTTCCCCGAATGCAAGAACGATTTCAACGCCATGCACGGCGGATTTATGCTCACACTGGCAGACCACACAACCGGCACAGCAGCTCACACAGACGGCAGAAGCTACGTTACTTCCGGAATCAACATGCATTTCCTCAGCAATGCAACAGACGGAATCGTAACCTGCGACGCCCATGTAGTAAAGCGCGGCCGCTCCATCGCTGTAGTAGAGTTCAAGATTACAGACGACACCGGCAGACTTCTTGCAACAGGCAGCTCTTCCTTCTTCTGCGTAAGTGAAAAGGAAGACGACAGATCCTTCAGAAAGTAGTCGAAAACTGCTCGCAAACAGCATTCTAACCCCAGATTCAGGAGAAATTTATGAAATTCGTTATTCAGCGAGTAACGGAAGCGAAAGTCGTAATCGACGGCAGAACTGCCGGAGAAATCGGCAAGGGCTTTCTGGTGCTCATCGGCGTTGCCGGCACCGACACTAAGGAAATCGCAGACAAAATGGTGAAGAAAATGTGCGGAATGCGCATCTTCGAAGACGAAAACGGCAAGACCAACCTGTCCCTCGCAGACGTGGACGGCCAGCTGCTCCTCGTTTCCCAGTTCACTTTATATGCAAACTGCAAGAAGGGCAACAGACCTTCCTTTACAGAAGCAGGCGGTCCGGAAATGGCCAGCGAAATGTACGATTACATCATCGCAGAATCCAAAAAATACGTTCCTGTGGTTCAGCAGGGCGAATTTGGTGCTGACATGAAGGTTTCCCTTCTCAACGACGGCCCCTTTACCATCGTACTTAATTCCGACGAACTTTAACGGCGCGCCGCACCCGCGGCCGCCTCGACTCATACATGGCTAATTTAGTACTCGTGCTGTTCTGCGCCGGCCTGCTGCTCTGCGTCTTTACGGGGAAATCCGTTCTGTACGCGCTATTCTTCGGCCTGGCAATGTTCCTGCTCTACGCAAGAAAACAGGGCTTTTCCGTGCCGGAGCTCAGGGAAATGTCCCTTTCCGGCATAAAAACAGCAAAAAACGTAATTATAAACTTCATATTCATCGGCATGCTCACGGCCAGCTGGCGCTCGGCAGGCACAATTGCGGTCATCGTATGCTCTTTTACGAAGTTCATTAAGCCGGACGTCTTCCTCTTAATGGCCTTCCTGCTCTGCAGCGGAGTGTCGTTCCTCACCGGTTCGTCCTTTGCCACGGCAGCCACCATGGGCGTAATCTGCACGACCATGGGTAACACCATGGGCATAAGTCTGGTGCTCTCCGGCGGCGCGGTTATTTCCGGATGTTATTTCGGTGACCGCCTCTCACCCGTTTCCACCAGTGCGCTCCTCGTAAGCGAAATTACGAAGACCAACCTCTTCGATAACTTAAAGCTTATGGCCAGAGACAGCATCCCTGCCTGTGCAGCTACTTCGCTAATTTACCTGGTCATGGGCTTCGTAATCAAAAGAGGCGACGGCGGCCTGGATCTGGAAGAAATTTTCTCCAGAGACTTCAGCTTAAGCCCTATAGCGGTTCTGCCGGTAATCGTATTGCTGGCAATGGCCTTTAAGCGCTGCAACATGAAGCTCACCATGGGCGTAAGCATCCTTACTGCGCTGCCGATCTGCATACTGGTTCAGCACAGAAGCGCAGCAGAAGCTGCAATTACTCTGTGGAGCGGTTTTAAAACCCACGACCCCCAGCTTGCAGCCATGATAAACGGCGGCGGCATCGCCTCCATGATAAGGCTCATGGTAATCCTCTGCCTGGCTTCCGCTTATTCCGGAATCTTCCGCGAGACAGGCATGCTCAAGGGCCTCAAGTCCATCGTCGAAAAGATGGCCCGCAGGCTGACCCCATTCGGCGCCACATACATTACAGCTTCCCTTGCTGCAGCGGTTTCCTGCAACCAGACGCTGGATATCTTTATTACTCAGCAGCTGTGCGAAGACCTCTACAGCGAGCCCGGCGATTTCATGATTTCGCTGGAAGACAGCTGCATATTAAGCGCGGCTTACTGGCCCTGGAACATCGCGGCTGCAACTCCGCTTGCTTCCGTCGGCGCTCCGAACGCTGCAATCCTTGCGGCAGTTTACCTGTTTGCTATTCCAATCTCCAGATGGATAAGGGTGGCAATAAAGGCTAAGGTGACAGCTAAAGCTTAAAACCGGCCGTGTCCGGAATTATAAATGCATTATAAAACCTTGAATCTTCGCGATTCAGGGTTTCGTTTTTCTTATTAACCTATTCAGCTTTGCCGCACCGGCAAATCTTGCGGCGCGTTGGACCTCGCCAAACCCTAGAACTTATACAGTCCCAGACCGGAGCCGACGTTCTTCATGAAGTCCTGAACGTTGGTAACGATGGACTTGGCTGCGAGGCTTCCGCGGTCGCCCAGCTTGCTTGCTACGAAGTCGGAGGAGTCGACCATGTAGAAGTAGATGGGGCGGATGGTGCCGTCCTTAAGAACTCTGTAAGTCGGAGTCATGTTGCCGGCTGCGATGGTGTGGAGCATGGTTGCCATGCCGATAACTGTTGTAGCCTTGCGGATGTGGGAACGAATCATGTCCTGGCCTTCGTAAGCGTGTTCGAAAACTTCGGGCAGGGGTCCGTCGTCGCGGATGGATCCGTTGAGAACGAAAGGCACGTTGTTTTTTACGCAGCTGTAGATAATGCCGTTGTCGATTCCTTCGCCTTCGATGAAAGCGGGGATGGAACCGTAGGTGTTAATCTTGTTGATTGTTTCCAGATGGTTGTAGTGACCCATTTCGTGGAGCTTCTGGTTCTTGATGTCGCAGCCCAGAGCTGTGCCCATGTAAGCACCTTCCAGGTCGTGTGTAGCGAGGGCGTTGCCTGCCAGCAGAGCTTGAACGTAGCCTTCCTTAATGAGTCTGCTCATGATTTCGCGGGCTGTAACGTCGAAACTGCATGCGGGGCCGAGAATCCATACTACGTAGCCATTGTTTTCCTTTTCGTGCTTTAAGAGGTTAACCAGCTTTTCGTAGTCGTAAGTAAAGCTTGTTTCTCTGTTTCTGCTTCTTCTGAAGGCGAAAATGTTTTCTGCGCTGCTTGCTTCGTCGGATTCGAAGCAGTTTGCATGCACGTAGATGCCTTCGCTGCAGTCTTCTGTTCTGCCTGTTACTACCAGGTCGTTTTCCTTGATGTTTCTGAATTCCACAACGTGGATTTCTTCGCCGTCCCATACTGCAACGGCGTCCATTCTTGTGTCCTTTGCCAGGTGCCACTGACCGTTTATCTTAAAATACTCGGGGTAAATGGATGTTGCGTGGAAGTTTGCGGGAGCTGCCTTTGCTCTGGGAGCAACTGTAAGTGTGCAGTCCGGAGCATCCTGGAATACCTTCTGAGTAAAATCGGGTTCGATGTATTTGTTGAGCTTAAACATTGTATAGGGTCCTTTCAATAATATAACGGAACAAATAATAGCATATATAATATTAGTATGGAATACGGAATCATGTTTAGACTGCATTTAATAAATTTGCCTCGGTGACTCAACGCATCTCTTGAAATTCCAACGATTACGCGTTAGACTATGTTATAGACTAAAAAAGGACGGTGTATTAAACTTGAAAAAAACTCTCAAGAATACCAAGGGTAAAATCGTATCCGCTGCGTGGAAGCTGTTCTACGAGCAGGGCTACGACAGGACCACCATAGACGACATAGTGGAAGAATCCGGGACATCCAAGGGGTCCTTCTACCACTATTTCGAGAGCAAGGAAGCCCTTCCTGCGTCTCTGTCCTACCTCTTCGACGAAAAATACGAAGAGCTCATGGATACAATGGATCCGCAGATGGGTGTAATCGACAAACTGGTCTACATGAACAGAGAACTGTTCTTAATGATAGAGAATACTGTTTCCGTAGATATCTTAAGCAGACTTTTCGCTTCTCAGCTGGTATCCGGCAGCGAGCGAAGCCTGCTGGACCCTTCCAGAATGTACTACAAGCTCCTGCGCCAGATTGTAATCGAAGGCCAGCAGCAGGGTGTGTTCGGCCATGGGTTCACGACCATGGATATAACCAGAGCTTATGCCATGTTCGAAAGGGGCATTATGTACGACTGGTGCATATCCGGCGGAAACTATTCCATATGCCAGTATTCAGAACAATTATTGCCGCAATTTCTTAAAGGCTTTTGCGAAGAAAGGAGCTAAACAGTATGGGCAGCAATCCCCCGATGAGAAAATTTGAACACGAAGTAAAAGAACGGGACATCATTATGGCAATTTTAAACCAGTGTCCATTCATTACGGTAAGCGCTAACGTGGAAGGCGACGTTCCCTACACAGTGCCCGTATGCTTCGGCAGCGACTGCGACGACGAGGAAATACGCATCTATGTCCACACCGCAAGAGAAGGCCGCAAAGCTGATATGTGGTTCAAGGAACCTGAAGTTTTTGTAGTAGGTGCATACCTTTATAACAACATGAATCCCGAAAGATATTACCGCGGATTCTTCCACGACTACAGAAGTATTATGGCTAAGGGCCGGATTAAGCGCATTCCCAGAAACGTTAAGGGCAATGGCCACGGCATAGCCGTGCAGGCCATGCTCAGAAATTACGATCGAGGCCCCACACACTTTGACGTGCCCCACTACACATGGATGGACGTTTACTGCATCCACTGCAAGTGGGAAGACGTTTCCTGCAAGGCAGAAGGCCCCATGGACCAGATGAAGTACGTTCGCTTCCCCGAAAAGGACGAACCCGTAATTTCCGATCCTCTGGAATATACCTGGTTCTTCTGCAGAAAGTTCTTCCAGAACCCGCCCGTCGGCAGAATGCCCGCTCCGCTGGAAGCAGCTCCTGTTATCGCTGAACCAACTGCAATCGACGTAAAGGACATTATCGTGGAAACTTCCTGGGATGACAAATGCGAACACGGCCACGTGGACTGCGACGCATATCCGCTTCTTCTCCAGGAGGACGGCACTCTCTACAGACGCTACGACATGGTATTCTACAACCAGCCCACAACTTTCAGAACCGATGCCATTAAGCACCTGGAAGACGATATCCAGAACGAACTGGGCCGCGAACGCTGGGAAGCAGACCTGGAAAAGGTATTTGCAGGCTACGGCTCCATGCAGATTATGCTGGGTGTTTACGATGCGGAAAGACGCGAAAAGTGCCTGGGCTGCGTGGAAAACATTGCGGTCACAGTTAAGGATAAATCTACCGGAGCCCCAATCCTTCGCTACGAAGTTAAGGCAGACCTCGCAAATAAGCCTGCAATGCAGATTGCAAAGATCGTAAAGGACGGAGACAAGTACCTCTTCGTGCCCGAAGAAAAGGCTTACGACAAGTGGATGATGCCGGATCTTTTCGCAGAATACGGTCTTAAGAACTGGAGAGAATAATTCCCGCAGAAAAACTCCGGCAAACCCGGCGGAAAAAGCGCATAAAGACGAAATAAAAAGGCCTCCCCGCAATAGGGGAGGCTATTTCAATTATCCCACAAAAAGCTCTTAAATTCAATGGCTTTGACGCAATTAAAATTCTTGAATTTTGCCTGTTTTGGCGTATAATTTTTATTGTTTTTATAGATTAAATAGTTGAAACAGAAATAGTTCAGGAATAGGCAGCTAAACAGAAGAAAGAGAGTGAGGTGTTGTTTTTATGTCAGCAAAGTATATATTCATAACAGGAGGAGTCGTTTCAGGGCTCGGGAAAGGCATAACGGCAGCATCCCTTGGCAGACTTCTTAAGCAGAGAGGCCTGCGCGTGGCAAACCAGAAGATGGATCCGTATCTCAACGTGGACCCGGGCACAATGAGCCCCCACCAGCACGGCGAAGTATTCGTAACCGACGACGGTGCGGAAACAGACCTGGATCTTGGCCACTACGAAAGATTTACAGATGTAAATCTTACAAAGTATTCCTCCATTACCTCCGGCAAGATTTACTGGAGCGTGCTCAACAGAGAGCGCAAGGGCGAATATCTGGGCGGAACTGTTCAGGTGATCCCCCACATTACAAACGAAATTAAAAAGAATATATATAACATGGACAACGGCGAAGTGGATGTATGCATTACCGAAATAGGCGGTACTGTAGGCGATATCGAATCCCAGCCTTTCCTCGAAGCTATCCGCCAGGTAAGCCAGGAAAAGCCCAGGGAAGACGTAATGTTCATCCACGTTTCTCTCGTCGTATCCATCCCCGGTTCCGGCGAGCTCAAGAGCAAGCCCACTCAGCATTCCTGCAAGGAACTCCTGGCCTGCGGCATCCAGCCCGACGTAATCGTATGCCGTGCAGACCAGCCCATTACAGAGGAAATCAAGGACAAGATTTCCATGTTCTGCAATATTCCTAAGGAAAACGTAGTTGCAAATCTTAATGCGCCCATTCTTTACGAAGTTCCCCTCATGCTGGAAAACGAAGGCCTGGCTAACGTAGTAGTAAAGCGCCTCGGCCTTAAGTGCGGCGAACCGGACCTGGCTGCATGGAACGCTATGGTTCAGCGCGCGAAGAACTGCACGGAAGAAGTTACCATCGCAATGGTCGGAAAGTACATGGCTCTCCACGATTCCTACCTTTCCGTTGCAGAAGCTCTTACCCACGGCGGCATCGAAAACGACGTTAAGGTCAACATCCTCTGGATCGATTCCGAAAAGGTTACGGATGAAAACGCAGCTTCCATCCTCGGTGAAGCCGACGGCATCCTGGTTCCCGGCGGTTTCGGCAGCAGAGGCATCGAAGGCATGATCTCCGCTATTCAGTATGCAAGAGTCAACAAGATTCCGTATCTGGGAATCTGCCTGGGCATGCAGATGGCAGTAGTTGAATTTGCCCGCCACGTCCTGGGTCTTAAGGAAGCAAACTCTGCAGAATTCGTGGAAAACGGTCCGGATCCGGTAATCCACATCATGGACGACCAGAAGAACATTACGGACAAGGGCGGCACAATGCGACTGGGTGCTTATCCCTGCTGCATTACTTCCCATGACACCAATGCATACAGAGCCTACGGCAGCGACGTGGTTTTCGAACGCCACCGCCACCGCTACGAATTCAACAACGACTACAGAGATGCAGTGCAGGCAAACGGCATGGTAATCTCCGGTCTTTCTCCCGACGGAAAGCTGGTAGAAATGGTTGAGCTCAAGGATCATCCGTGGTTCACCGGCGGCCAGTTCCACCCCGAACTCAAGAGCCGTCCGGACAAGGCACAGCCCTTATTCAGAGAATTTGTAAGAGCTGCGAAAGAAAATAAAAAATAATTTTAAATACCAGTTGATTTTTTGACCCGGCTAGCGTAAGATATCTACGCACACAGACCCAAGCCGGGTCTTTTTTAGAATATAAAAACCTCGAAACACTTGACATTTGACGGGTTAAGGGGTATTATATATCAGTCACGCTATGCCTTGTAAAAGGCGAGGGCGTGTTTAGTGCGTTATAAACCGCTTTAAAGCGTTGATTTTGGAGGAAAAACAATGGCTAACGACGTTAGAGTAAAAGTAACTCTGGCATGCACAGAATGCAAGCAGAGAAACTACAATACTATGAAGAACAAGAGAAACAATACTGAACGTCTCGAACTGAACAAGTATTGCAAATTCTGCAAGAAGGAAACTCTTCACAGAGAAACCAAGTAAGGAAAGGAACCTGAAACTATGGCAGATACAACTGCAAAGACAAAGAAGCAGGGAAGATTCAAGGAATACTTTAAGGGCGTAAAGACCGAACTCAAGAAGGTTATCTGGCCCACAAAGAAGGAAACATACCGCTACACACTGGTTGTAATCGCAGTATGCGCATTTTTTGCTGTATTCTTCTGGCTTCTCGATACAGTATTCCTGGCACTGCTTCAGCAGGTCCTGAATATTACAATGTAGGGAGCAGAATATGTCTGACGAAAAAGTACTGGACGTCCTTGCGGAAGAGGAGGAAAAGGTTCCTGCAGGAGCTTTCCGCCGCAGCAAGGAAGCAAAATGGTATGTGGTTCACACATATTCCGGCCATGAAAACAAGGTTAAGGTCAATCTGGAAAAGCTCGTTGAGAACAGAGGCATGCAGGATCTGGTTCTTCAGATTATCGTGCCCACAGAAGACCGCGTAGAATACAAGGACGGTGTACGTCAGGTTAAGACCCGCAAGATCTTCCCCGGTTATGTAATCGTAAAGATGATCGTAACAAACGAATCCTGGTATCTCGTAAGAAATACTCAGGGCGTTACCGGTTTCGTAGGTCAGGGTTCCGAACCCATTCCCCTCACAGACGAAGAAGTTCGCCGCATGGGAATCGAAAAGACAGTTATCGTTCTGGACATTCAGCCCGGCGACAGCGTAAAGGTTATTACAGGACCTTTCAAGGGCTTCTCTGCTACAGTAGAAGACGTAAATGCAGACAAGCAGACGCTGAAGGCCAGAGTAGATATGTTTGGCCGCTCCACCCCCGTGGAACTGGAATACGACCAGGTAGACAAGCTGTAAGCTTATCACCTGAAAATAAAATAACGGGGACGCCCCGTGGAAAGGAGAATACATATGGCAAAGAAGGTTACAGGTTTTGTAAAGCTTCAGATCCCTGCTGGTGCAGCTAATCCTGCTCCTCCCGTAGGTCCTGCTCTTGGTCAGCATGGTGTTAACATCATGGACTTCTGCAAGCAGTTCAATTCCAGAACTCAGGATCAGGCTGGCATGATCATTCCTGTAGTAATCACTGTTTACGCAGACAGATCTTTCACTTTCATCACCAAGACTCCTCCCGCAGCAGTTCTTATTAAGAAGGCAGCAGGACTGGACAAGGCTTCCGGTGAACCCAACAAGAAGAAGGTTGGTAAGATTACAACTGCACAGGCTCAGGAAATTGCAAAGACAAAGATGCCCGACCTTAACGCTGCAAGCGTAGAAAGCGCTACAGAAATGATTAAGGGAACAGCAAGAAGCATGGGAATCTTAGTAGAAGATTAATTTGATGGGAGGCTGTAATAGCCGTTAGTACCACAAGGAGGATTTACAAATGCCTAAAAGAGGTAAGAAGTACCAGGATCTCGTAAAGATGTACGATAAGACTGCTCAGTACGATATGGACGAAGCATTCGAAATTCTGGCAAAGACAGCAACAGCAAAGTTCGATGAAACTATCGAAGCTCACTTCAGACTTGGTGTAGACGGACGCCACGCAGACCAGCAGGTTAGAGGCGCTATCGTTCTCCCCAACGGAACAGGTAAGACAAAGAGAGTTCTCGTATTTGCAAAGGGCGACAAGGCTCACGAAGCAGAAGCTGCTGGCGCAGATTATGTAGGTGAAGCAGAACTCGCTCAGAAGATCCAGCAGGAAAACTGGTTTGAATTCGACGTAGTAGTAGCTACACCCGACATGATGGGTGTTGTAGGTAGACTCGGTAAGGTTCTCGGTCCCAAGGGACTCATGCCCTCTCCCAAGTCCGGCACAGTTACTATGAACCTGACACAGGCTCTCGCTGAAATCAAAGCAGGTAAAGTTGAATACCGTCTGGACAAGCAGAACATCATTCACACACCGATCGGCAAGGCTTCTTTCGGCCCTGAAAAGCTGAAGGAAAACTATCAGGCTCTTCTCGAAGCCATCATTAAGGCTAAGCCCGCTGCTGCAAAGGGACAGTACATCAAGTCCGCTACAATCGCAAGCACAATGGGTCCCGGAGTTAAGCTCAACCCCGCTAAGCTCGGATAATTTAGCCTGTACAGACAAGGCCGGATCGAACCAAAACAGAATATAAAACTGTAGACAGCAGGTGGACGAAAGTCCTTAATATCCCGCCGAGGTTACGATTCATAAACAAGCCTTTTCAGTCTGCAGACACCGAAAAGGCTTTCCTTTTGACGAAGGAAGCCAGAAAGGAGAAATAATGTCAGTAGAAAATCTTCAGATTAAGAAAGCCGTAATCGATGAGATTTCCGAAAAGCTTTCCAAGGCTCAGGCAGCAGTAGTTATCGACTACATCGGTACAACTGTTGAACAGGCTAACGAAATGAGAAAGAATCTCAGAGAAGCTGGCGTAGATTACACAGTATATAAGAACACACTCATGGCTAAGGCTATCGAAGGAACAAAGTTCGAAGGTCTTAAGGATTGCCTCAGCGGTCCCTCCGCTCTCGCTATCAGCTATGACGATGCTATCGCACCCGCTAGAGTTCTTGCTAAGTCCATCAAGGATTTCAACAAGATGGAATTCAAGGCTGGTGTAGTTGAAGGCGTTCTGTACGATGCAGCTGGCCTTCAGCAGCTCGCTTCCATTCCTTCCAGAGACGAACTTATCGCAAAGTTCATGGGCAGCATTCAGAGCCCCGTTGGAAAGATGGTTCGCACATTCCAGGCTATTGCAGACGCAAAAGCAGAAGAATAATAAACCTGCAAATTCAGGTACATCCCGCATAAGATTGCGGGAATTCAAAATAGTAATTTAATAAGGAGAAATAAAATGACTAAGGAACAGATTATTGAAGCTATCAAAGCCATGACAGTTCTCGAACTTAACGAACTCGTTAAGGCATGCGAAGAAGAATTCGGCGTATCCGCAGCAGCACCCGTAGCAGTAGCAGTAGCAGGCGATGCACCCGCAGCAGCAGCTAAGGAAGAATTCGACGTAGTACTCGAATCCGCTGGCGCAGAAAAGATCAAGGTTATCAAGGTTGTAAGAGAAATCACAGGACTCGGCCTCAAGGAAGCTAAGGACCTGGTAGACAACGCTCCCAAGGCTCTCAAGGAAGCAGCTCCCACAGCAGAAGCTGAAGAAATCAAGAAGAAGCTGGAAGAAGTTGGCGCTACAGTAACACTGAAGTAATTCAGCCAGAAAAAATCAATATAAAGGGTTGTCTTTTAAGGCAACCCTTTTGGCGTCTTTTACGTTTAGCACAAAAAAGCAAAGAAATAGTGCATTTTTATGCAGTATTTCCGGCTGATTGAGCATGAAGTGAGGGTTTATACCTTCGCCATGCATAGTTTTTTCATTTAGCAACAAGGAGGGAATCCAATGCCCCAACCCCAAGAATTCGGCAGAAAGCAGCGTATGAGCTTCTCGAAGATCGAGACAGTTCTGCCCATGCCCAACCTCATACAGATCCAGAAGGACTCCTATGATTGGTTCATCAAGGAAGGCCTTGCTGAAGTATTTGAGGACATATCTCCCATCAGAGACTACGCTGACAACCTGGCTCTGGAATTTGTAGACCACTACATTTCCGACGAAACAAAGTACGACCAGGAAGAATGCAAAGAGAGAGATGCTACTTTTGCCGCTCCTTTAAAGGTTAGAGTCCGCCTCATCAATCAGGAGACGGGCGAAGTTAAGGAACAGGAAGTCTTTATGGGTGATTTCCCCATAATGACAGAAAAGGGTACATTCATTTACAACGGCGCAGAACGTGTAGTTGTAACACAGCTCGTTCGTTCTCCCGGACCCTATTACGATGTAACTGTCGATAAATCGAATAAGAAATTATTCTCCACAACGATCATCCCCAACAGAGGCGCCTGGCTGGAATATGAAACAGATTCCAACGAGGTTATTTCTGTTCGTGTAGACCGTACAAGAAAGCAGCCCATTACTGCAATTCTGAGAGCTCTGGCTTATAACTCCGTAGAAGCCAAGGTTGAATCCGAAAGACGCAGAAACCCCGGAATTTCCGAAGAAGCTCTGCGCAAGAAGATCCGCCGCTACGGTGAATACAAGACAGATATCGCTTCCAAGCTGCAGGAAGGCTCCAACGACGAAATTTACTCCATTTTCGGAATGGACGACAGACTCGTAAAGTCTATTGCAAAGGACACCACCACAAACTACGATGATGGCCTTAAGGAAATCTATAAGAAGTTAAGACCCGGTGAACCCGCAACCTTCGACAGCGCATACGAACTCATCGAAGCTCTGTTCTTCGATTCCAAGCGCTACGATCTTGCAAAGGTGGGTCGTTATAAGTACAACAAGAAGCTCGGACTCCGCAACCGTGTTGCAGGCTGCGTCCTCGCAGAAGACGTATTCAACGCTGTAACAGGCGAATTAATCTTCGAAAAGGGCAAGAAGATCAGCCGCAGCGAAGCTAAGATGGTTGAAAACTCCGGATCCGAATTCGTATGGGTTGAATCCAAGACAGAAGAAGGCAAGGCCGTTAAGGTTATCGGCAACAACTTCGTTGAACTCGCTGTTATCCTGAAGGATATGGGCGTAGAAGACTTCGATCCCAGCGAATACAGACTTCCCAAGAGAGTATTCCTGCCTGCACTCAGAGAAGTAATGGCAGATTACGAAGAAAACTATAAGCCCGCTAAGAAAGAAGAAGAAGGCAAGAAGCTCGGCGCATTCCTGTATGCACGCAGAAACCTCCTCTCCCCCAAGCACATTATCCTGGACGACATCGTTGCTTCCGTTTCCTACCTGCTCGGTCTCACCGACGGTATCGGCGGCACAGATGACATCGACCACCTGGGCAACAGAAGACTTCGTACAGTAGGCGAACTGCTCCAGAATCAGTTCCGCATCGGTCTGGCAAGAATGGAAAGAGTCGTTAAGGAAAGAATGACGATTCAGGACATCGAAGCTACAACACCGCAGGCTCTTATGAACATCCGTCCCGTAACGGCTGCAATTAAGGAATTCTTCGGTTCTTCCCAGCTGTCCCAGTTCATGGACCAGACTAACCCCCTCGCAGAGCTCACACATAAGAGAAGACTTTCCGCTCTGGGCCCCGGCGGTCTCTCCAGAGACAGAGCCGGATTCGAAGTTCGAGACGTACATCACTCCCACTACGGACGTATGTGCCCCATCGAAACTCCTGAAGGTCCGAACATCGGTCTGATTGGTTCACTCACAACCTACGGAATTATCAACGAATACGGCTTTATCGAAACACCGTACAGAAGAGTTGATAAGGAAACAGGCATCGTTACAAAGGAAATCCAGTACCTTGCAGCAGATGAAGAAGAACCCCTTATCGTAGCTCAGGCTAACGAACCTCTCGACGCTGAAGGCCACTTCGTAAACCAGAAGGTTCTCGCAAGAGGCGAACTCGGCGAAATCGACCTGTTCGACAGAGAAGTAGTAGACTGCATGGACGTTTCACCGCGCCAGGTAGTTTCCATCGCTACAGCAATGATTCCGTTCCTGGAAAACGACGACGCTAACCGTGCCCTGATGGGTTCAAACATGCAGCGTCAGGCAGTTCCCCTCCTCGTAACGGACGCTCCCTTCGTAGCTACAGGTGTTGAATACTCCGCAGCATGCGACTCCGGCGTTGTAGTTCTCGCTAAGCACACAGGTGTTGTAACATACGTAGACGCTGTTAAGGTTGTTATCGAAAGAGAAGACGGCCTCGGCAAGGACGAATACAAGCTCCTGAAGTACAAGAGATCCAACCAGGGTACATGCATTAACCAGAAGCCCATCGTAAGCCACGGTGAACGCATCGAAGCCGGCGAAGTTATCGCAGACGGTCCTTCCACAGACCTGGGCGAAATCGCTCTCGGCAAGAACCTGCTCATCGGCTTCATGACATGGGAAGGTTACAACTACGAAGACGCTATTATCCTGAACGAAAGACTCCTTATGGACGATGTTCTCACATCCATCCATATTGAAGAATATGAATCCGAAGCCAGAGATACAAAGCTCGGACCCGAAGAAATCACAAGAGACATCCCCAACGTTGGCGAAGATGCTCTCAAGGATCTGGACGAAGAAGGTATCGTAAGAATCGGTGCCGAAGTTGACTCTTCAGACATCCTCGTTGGTAAGGTTACACCCAAGGGCGAAACCGAACTCACAGCTGAAGAAAGACTGCTCCGTGCAATCTTCGGTGAAAAGGCCAGAGAAGTACGCGACACATCCCTCCGCGTTCCTCATGGCGAAACTGGTATCGTAGTAGACGTAAAGATCTTCTCCAGAGAGAACGGCGACGACCTGCCTCCCGGAGTTAACAAGCTCGTACGCTGCTACATCGCAACAAAGAGAAAGATCCAGGTAGGCGACAAGATGGCCGGCCGTCACGGTAACAAGGGTGTTATCTCCAGAGTTCTTCCCATGGAAGACATGCCGTTCATGGCAGACGGTACACCTCTTCAGGTCATGCTGAACCCCCTGGGCGTTCCTTCCCGAATGAACATCGGACAGGTTCTGGAAGTTCACCTCGGCCTTGCTGCAAAGACAAAGGGCTGGTACATTTCCACTCCCGTATTCGATGGTGCAAGCGAAAAGGACGTAGTAGGACTTCTTAAGGACTGCGGCTACCCCGAAACAGGTAAGCTCATGCTGAGAGACGGCCGTACAGGTGAATACTTCGATCACCCCGTTACAGTCGGTATCATGTACATGCTCAAGCTCCACCATCTGGTAGACGACAAGATCCACGCAAGAAGCACCGGCCCGTACTCCCTCGTTACACAGCAGCCTCTGGGCGGTAAGGCTCAGTTCGGCGGCCAGCGTTTCGGTGAAATGGAAGTTTGGGCTCTTGAAGCTTACGGCGCAGCTTATACGCTTCAGGAAATCCTTACAGTTAAGTCCGACGACGTTGTTGGTCGTGTAAAGACCTACGAAGCAATCGTTAAGGACGAAAATATCCCCGAACCCGGTATCCCCGAATCCTTCAAGGTACTCATTAAGGAAATGCAGTCCCTTGCACTTGACGTTAAGGTTCTGGACGAGGACGGAAACGAAATCGAAATCCGAGATGAAAGCGAACTTGAAGCCAATACAAACTTCGGCGCTGTAGAATTCGACGACCGCAGAGGTTCTGTTGATGAATACACAGCAGAAGGTTCCGGCTTCACTCTCACCGACGAAACCGGTGAAGCCATCGCATACGAGTCTGAGGACTTCGCAGAAGAAGATGACTACTCAGACGGTTCATACGAAGAATAACAGTCCGTCCGATATCGCTCCATTAGTTAAAAGGAAGGAGAGAACTCCTTGGAATTAAGTAATTTTGAATCTTTACAGATAAGCCTTGCTTCCACAGAGAAGATTTTAAGCTGGTCTAAGGGTGAAGTTACAAAGCCCGAGACAATAAATTACAGAACGCTTAAGCCCGAAAGAGACGGCCTGTTCTGCGAAAAAATCTTTGGACCCACAAAGGACTGGGAATGCCACTGCGGTAAGTATAAGAGAATCCGCTATAAGGGCATTACCTGCGACCGCTGCGGCGTCCTGGTAACAAAGGCTAAAGTTAGAAGAGAACGCATGGGCCACATTCAGCTGGCTACACCCGTTTCTCACATCTGGTATTTTAAGGGCATTCCCAGCCGTATCGGCCTTGTTCTGGATATGTCCCCCAGAAGCCTTGAAAAAGTACTGTACTTCGCTACATACATCGTAACAGACCCGGGTACAACCGATCTGCAGAAGATGGATATCCTTACAGAACAGCAGTACAGAGAAAAGAAAGAAGAATTCGGTGATGCATTTAAGGCTGGCATGGGCGCTGAAGCAATTCGCGACCTGCTCTGCGACATCGATCTGGATGCACTTGCTCTGGATCTGAGAGAAAAGCTTAAGGATGCACAGAGCCAGAAGAGAGTACGCCTCGTAAGACGTCTCGAAGTTATCGAAGCTCTGAGAGCTTCCGGAAACCGTCCTGAATGGATGATCATGGAAGTTGTACCCGTAATTCCCCCCGATCTTCGTCCGATGGTTCAGCTGGACGGCGGCAGATTTGCTACTTCCGACCTGAACGATCTGTACAGAAGAGTTATCAACAGAAACAACAGACTTAAGAGACTTCTTGAGCTGGGCGCTCCCGACATCATCGTTCGCAACGAAAAGAGAATGCTGCAGGAAGCTGTAGACGCTCTTATCGACAACGGCAGACGCGGCAGACCCGTAACAGGCCCCGGAAGCAGACCTCTCAAGTCCCTGTCCGACATGCTTAAGGGTAAGCAGGGCAGATTCCGTCAGAACCTGCTCGGTAAGCGTGTAGACTACTCCGGACGTTCCGTAATTGTTGTAGGCCCCGAACTCAAGTTCTATCAGTGCGGTCTTCCCAAGAAGATGGCTCTGGAACTGTTCAAGCCCTTCATCATGAAGGAACTCGTTCTCAGAGGACAGGCTAACAATATTAAGAACGCTAAGAGAAAAGTAGAAAAGGTTGCACCTGAAGTTTGGGACGTTCTCGACGACGTTATTCAGGATCATCCCGTTCTGCTGAACCGTGCCCCGACACTGCACAGACTTGGTATCCAGGCCTTCGAACCCGTACTGGTAGAAGGTAAGGCTATCAAGCTTCACCCCCTCGTATGTACAGCATACAATGCAGACTTCGACGGCGACCAGATGGCTGTTCACGTACCTCTCTCCGTAGAAGCACAGGCAGAAGCAAGATTCCTCATGCTCTCTGTTAACAACATTCTGGCACCTAAGGACGGTTCCCCGATCACAACTCCGACTCAGGACATGATCCTCGGTTCCTACTACCTCACTCACCCCGGCGTTTGCTTCAAGGTAGACGAAAACGGCAAGAGACAGGAAAGAATCGACGAATTCAAGGACGAGGAAAAGAACAGAGCCGAAGGTTTCGAAAGAGTACCCGAAAAGGGCGACGGCAAGGTATTTACAGACATGGCAGAAATGCTCATGGCTTACCAGACAGGCGCTGTAGCAATTCACGCCAAGGTTAAGGTAAGAATGTACCTGGACGAAAACGACAAGGACGGCGCTCTCGTAGAATCCACAGTAGGCCGCTTCATCTTCAATGAACAGATTCCGCAGGACCTCGGCTTCGTTAACAGAGACGAAGACAAGTACTCCCTCGAAATTGGCTTCATCTGCAGAAAGAAGAACCTCACTGCAATTATCGACAAGTGCTTCCGCGTACACGGAAATACAGAAACAGCTAAGATGCTTGACCACATCAAGGCAACCGGTTACAAGTACTCCACAAGAGCTGCTGTAACAATCTCCATCGGAGACATGGTAATGCCCGAAAACAAGCAGGAAATCATCGACGCTGCACAGGCTCAGGTAGACCAGTATCAGAACTACTACAAGTTAGGTCTCATGTCCGACAACGAACGTTACGAACGCGTAATTCGTATCTGGCATAAGGCTACAGACGACGTAGCAGACGCTCTGATGGACTCCCTGGCTGTTGAAAACAACCTGAACATCATGGCTGACTCCGGTGCCCGTGGTTCTAAGAACCAGATCCGTCAGGTAGGCGGTATGCGTGGTCTGATGGGTAACGCTGCTGGTAAGACTATCGAAATTCCTATCACAGCTAACTTCCGTGAAGGCCTCACCATCATGGAATACTTCATTTCCGCTAACGGCGCCAGAAAGGGTCTGGCAGATACAGCTCTGCGTACTGCCGACTCCGGTTACCTTACAAGACGTCTCGTAGACGTATCCCACAATGCTATTATCAGAGAAATCGACTGCGGAACAGACGAAGGTATCGAAGTAAGAGCATTTACAGACGGTAAGGAAGTTATCGAAGCACTCCGTCTGCGTATCGCAGGCAGAACTGCACTCAACGACATCGCCGATCCCAAGACAGGCGAAATCCTTGCAGAAGGCGGAAAGACAATTTCCGACGCTCAGGCAAAGGCTATCGAAGATGCAGGCATCGAAGCTGTAAGCATTCGTTCCGTCATGACATGCCGCTGCAAGACCGGCGTATGCGCTAAGTGCTACGGCCGCAACCTGGCAACAGGCGGTAAGGTTAACATGGGCGAAGCTGTTGGTATCATCGCTGCTCAGTCCATCGGTGAACCCGGTACTCAGCTGACAATGAGAACATTCCACACCGGCGGTGTATCCGTTGCCGGTAACGATATCACCCAGGGTCTTCCCAGAGTAGAAGAACTTTTCGAAGCTCGCAGACCTAAGGGTATTGCAGAAATCTGCGAACAGGACGGTACAGTTGTTTCCATCGAAACACGTGCAGACAACAAGACCGAAGTTCGCGTTAGAGGCGAAGAGGAAAGAGTATATGTAATTCCTTACGGCGCAAGACTGAGAGTCAAGGACGGCGATCAGGTTCACGCAGGCGAAGGCATTACTCAGGGTCCTCTGAACCCCCACGACATCATGCGTCTCAACGGCGTAGAAGGCGTATACCAGTACCTGCTTAAGGAAGTACAGCGCGTATACAAGCAGCAAGGTGTAGACATTAACGACAAGCACATTGAAGTTATCGTTTCCCAGATGCTGTCCAAGTACCGCATCGACGACGCAGGAGATACACATCTCCTTCCCGGTGCCCTGTACAGTCTCTTCGAAATCGAAGACGAAAACGCAGCACTGGAAGAAGGCCAGGAACCTGCTAAGTGCACCAGAGAACTCCTCGGTATCACAAAGGCATCCCTCGCCACAAACTCCTTCCTTTCCGCTGCTTCCTTCCAGGAAACAACAAGAGTACTTACAGATGCAGCTATCAAGGGCAAGAGAGACAGACTCCTCGGCCTTAAGGAAAATGTAATCATCGGTAAGCTCATTCCTGCAGGAACAGGCATGAAGAACTACAAAAATATAAACATCGATTACGGTGTGAACACAGAGTATATGGAAGACTTCAACACAAAGGCAGAAGAACCTGCTTATGCAGAAGCTGAAGTAGAAGCAATCTACGAAGAAGAACCTGCAAAGATGTTCGCCGATGCTGAAGAAATCGACACAGAAATTCAGGAAGAAATTAACTCCGAAGAACTGTAAAACCCTTTGACATCAAGGGTTAGAATATGATATATTAACTCTGTTATGCGATTGACCCACCCGCAGAAATTGCGAGTGGGGCAATTGTATGTATAAAAATCTTTAAGGAAAGGAGAATTTTCAATGCCTACCATTAACCAACTGGTAAGAGAAGGAAGAACAAAGTCCGAAAAGAAGTCCAACTCTCCCGCTCTGCTGAAGTCTATGAACAGCATCAAGAGAGTGCCCACAGATACAAAGGCACCTCAGAAGAGAGGCGTTTGCACTTCCGTTAAGACAGTTACTCCTAAGAAGCCGAACTCTGCTCTGAGAAAGGTTGCTCGTGTACGTTTAACAAACGGTCTCGAAGTAACAGCTTACATTCCCGGAGAAGGTCACAACCTTCAGGAACACTCTGTAGTTCTGATCAGAGGCGGTAGAGTTAAGGACCTTCCTGGTGTTCGTTACCACATCGTTAGAGGTACACTTGATACTGCTGGCGTAGCTAACAGAGGTCAGGCTCGTTCCAAGTACGGTGCAAAGAGACCCAAGGCTAAGAAGTAATTCTTAATCTCACCAATCATTCAAAGAAGTTATAACTGTAATATCGGGTAAAAGTATGCCCTTATCATATAGATAACGGCATCGCGGGGCGGCAAGCGCCGCAACGAGTACCGATGATTTGCGCAAATACGCAAGGAGGAAAGAGAAGTGCCAAGACGTGGAAACGTCCCCAAGAGGGAAGTGCTCCCCGATCCCGTATACGGCAGTGTTGTTGTAGCTAAGCTCATCAACAGCATCATGCTCGACGGCAAGAAGGGTGTTGCACAGAAGATCGTCTACGATGCCTTTGATAAGATTCAGGCAAAGACAGGCGAAGAACCTATGGCTGTCTTCGAAAAGGCAATGAACAACATCATGCCCCAGGTAGAAGTTAAGGCAAGAAGAATCGGTGGTGCTAACTACCAGGTTCCTATCGAAGTTAGACCTGAAAGACGCCAGACACTGGGTCTGAGATGGTTAACAAAGTACACAAGAGCAAGAGGCGAAAAGACTATGTCTGACAGACTTGCTAACGAACTTATGGATGCTGCTAACGGTTTAGGCGGCTCCGTAAAGAAGAAGGACGACACTCACAAGATGGCAGAAGCTAACAGAGCATTCGCACACTACAGATTCTAGTAGAATGTATTTGTTAACAAGCTATCAGAAAGGAATGCAAGAAAGGAGGATATATGCCTAGACAATTTTCTCTTGAAAATACACGTAATATCGGTATCATGGCTCACATCGACGCCGGTAAAACAACAACAACGGAGCGTATCCTGTTCTACACAGGCAGAACACATAAGATTGGCGAAACCCACGACGGTACAGCTACTATGGACTGGATGGCTCAGGAGCAGGAAAGAGGTATTACAATTACTTCTGCTGCTACAACAGCTCAGTGGAAGGGTCACAGAATCAACATCATCGATACCCCGGGCCACGTAGACTTCACTGTAGAAGTACAGAGATCTCTTAAGGTTCTGGACGGTGCTGTAACAGTACTCTGCGCTAAGGGCGGTGTTGAACCTCAGTCTGAAACTGTTTGGAGACAGGCTTCCAACTATGGCGTACCCAGAATGATCTATGTTAATAAGATGGACATTACAGGCGCTAATTTTTACCGTGTTGTAGGCATGGTAAAGGACAGACTTAGAGCTAATGCTGTTCCTGTACAGCTTCCTATCGGTGCAGAATCTACATTTGTAGGTATCATCGACCTCGTAAGAATGGTTGCTGAAATCTACAAGGACGACCAGGGTAAGGTAATCGAAGAAGTTGCTATCCCCGAAGACATGCAGGATCTCGCTGCAGAATGGCGCGCTAAGCTCATCGAATCTGTTGCAGAAGCAGACGAAGAGCTCATGATGAGATATCTTGAAGGCGACGACGAATTCACAGTTGAAGAAATCAAGACTGTAATCCGTAGGGAAACCATCGCTAACAGAATGGTTCCCGTATTCTGCGGTTCTTCCTACAAGAATAAGGGTGTTCAGCTCATGCTGGACGGCGTAATCGATTATATGCCTTCCCCGCTCGACATCCCCGCAATTAATGGTATTAATCCTGATACAGAAGAAGAAGACGTTCGTCACGCAAGCGACGAAGAACCCTTCTCCGCTCTGGCATTCAAGATTATGACAGATCCGTACGTAGGTAAGCTCGCATTCTTCAGAGTTTACTCCGGCACACTGGAATCCGGTTCCTACACCTTCAACTCCGTAAAGGGCAAGAAGGAAAGAATGGGCCGTATTCTGCAGATGCACGCAAACCACAGAGAAGATATCGATATGGTTTACTCCGGCGATATTGCAGCTGTAGTTGGTCTCAAGGACACAACAACAGGTGATACACTCTGCGACCAGGATCACCCCATTGTTCTCGAATCCATGGAATTCCCCGATCCCGTTATCCAGATTGCCATTGAACCCAAGACAAAGGCAGGTCAGGAAAAGATGGGTATCGCACTTGCAAAGCTTGCTGAAGAAGACCCCACATTCAAGACCTTCACAGATCCTGATACAGGTCAGACAATCATCGCAGGCATGGGCGAACTCCACCTGGAAATCATCGTAGACAGACTTCTCCGTGAATTCAAGGTTGAAGCCAATGTTGGTAAGCCTCAGGTATCCTTTAAGGAAACAATCACTAAGGAAGTTGTTGTCGACAAGAAGTACGCTAAGCAGTCCGGCGGTTCCGGTCAGTACGGTCACGTTAAGATCCGTGTTTACCCCAGAGAAGCCGGTGCTGGTTACGAATTCGTCAACAAGGTTGTTGGCGGTGCTATTCCCAAGGAATACATCCCCAAGATCGACGAAGGTATCCAGGCTGCTATGGAAACCGGTCCGCTGGCTGGATTCCAGTGCGTAGATATCGGTGTAGAACTGTTTGACGGTTCTTACCACGAAGTAGACTCCTCTGAAATGGCATTCGAGATTGCTGCTTCTATGGCATTCAAGGCAGCTGCTCAGAGTGCATCCCCGATTCTGCTTGAACCTATCTTCAAGGTTGAAGTTGTTGCTCCTGAAGAATACATGGGCAACATTATCGGCGACATCGCTTCCAGAAGAGGCCGCGTAGAAGGTCAGGAAGTTATGGACGGTGCAGCTACTATCAGAGGTATGGTACCCCTCTCCAATATGTTCGGTTATGCAACAGACCTGCGTTCCAAGACTCAGGGCCGTGGTAACTACGTAATGCAGATGGACCACTTCGAAAAGCTTCCCGACAATCTTGTTGAGAAGATCAATAAGTAATATAAATTGCAATTTTATAAACCCAATCACGTGAAAAAGGAGAAAGAAAAATGGCAAAAGCACATTTCGACAGAACCAAGCCCCATGTAAACATCGGCACAATTGGTCACGTAGACCACGGTAAGACAACTCTTACAGCTGCTATTTCCAAGGTTCTCGCTACAAAGATGCCTTCCGAAACAAACCAGATCGTTGACTTCGACAACATCGACAAGGCACCCGAAGAAAGAGAACGTGGTATCACAATCAACACAGCTCACATCGAATACGAAACAGCTGCTAGACACTACGCTCACGTAGACTGCCCGGGCCACGCTGACTATGTTAAAAACATGATCACTGGTGCTGCTCAGATGGACGGCGCTATCCTCGTAGTAGCTGCTA
>JAKSSQ010000050.1 GCA_024403005.1 Clostridia bacterium
TCGAAGATGCCTTCCCCTTCGAAGAGACGGACGACCAGCTGCGAAGCACAGAAGAAATTAAGAGGGACATGGAATCCGATAAGGCCATGGACCGCCTCCTCTGCGGCGACGTAGGCTACGGAAAGACGGAAGTAGCAGTAAGAGCCATATTTAAATGCCTTGAGCAGGGCAAACAGGCCGCTGTCCTGGTGCCGACCACAATTCTGGCTACCCAACACTACCACACGTTCTTTAAGCGTCTTTCCAACTATCCCTTTACCATAAGGGAATTATCCAGATTCCGCACGGAAAAACAGCAGGATGAGACCGTAGATGGCCTTAAAAAGGGTACTGTAGACCTGGTAGTAGGTACTCACAGACTTCTTTCCTCCGACGTTAAGTTTAAGGATCTCGGCCTGCTGGTAATAGACGAAGAGCAGCGCTTCGGCGTTGAACACAAGGAAGCCATTAAAAAACTCAAAACCAATGTGGACGTGCTTACGCTCTCCGCAACGCCTATCCCCAGAACTCTGCACATGTCCTTAATAGGCGTGCGCGACATGTCCGTGCTGGAAGAACCTCCCCACGACAGATACCCTGTACAGACCTACGTTATCGAGCAGGACGACCACATGATAGCCGATGCCATTAAGCGCGAGCTGGGCAGAGGCGGCCAGGTCTACGTGGTATATAACAGGGTTAAGGGAATACAGGCCACCGCAAGAAGGCTCCAGGAATTGGTACCGGAAGCAAAGATTATCGTCGGCCACGGCCAGATGGGCGAACGCGAGCTGGAAGACGTAATGAACACCTTCGTGGAAGGCCAGGCAGACGTCCTCGTAGCGACGACAATTATTGAATCCGGTCTTGATATTCCCAACACAAATACTATGATAATACTGGATGCAGACAGATTCGGCCTCTCCCAGCTCTACCAGCTGCGAGGCAGAGTCGGCCGTTCCAACAGGATGGCCTACGCATACCTGGTATATAAAAAAGATAAAGTCCTTTCGGAAATCGCAGAAAAGAGGCTCAGGGCCATGCGTGAGTTCACCGAATTCGGAGCAGGCTTCCGCGTAGCCATGCGAGATCTGGAACTGAGAGGCGCCGGCAACATCCTTGGCGTGGAGCAGTCCGGACACATGATGTCCATCGGCTACGAACTCTACTGCAAGCTCGTGGACGAAGCCGTCCGGGAGCTGCAGGGCGCAGGAAAAGCCGCTCCGGTTCTCTCTTCCGAAGCCAGCATCGAGCTGGGCATCCCGGCCTTTATCCCGGAAAGCTACATCGCAGACGAATACACCCGCCTTGCAATGTACAAGCGCATAGCTTCCGTAATGTCCGACGAGGACAAATTCGAAGTTATGGATGAACTCATGGACCGCTTCGGAGACCTTCCGAAACCGGCTCAGAACCTTCTGGATATTGCCTATATCCACAATATGGCCAGCCGCTGCGGCGTCCTTAAACTGGCTGTGCAGCAGAAAAAACTGGTCTTCCTGTTTGAAGAACAGAATTGCCTCGGACCGGAACTGTTCGCAGCTCTTATGGACGATTACGGCATGAGACTCACATTCTTCGGTGGCGTTCAGCCCAGGGTACCCCTCGTTCTCGACAAGGCCCCGGCTGCAGCCGAAGCAGAAGCTATTTTGAACACAATGTATGCGTTTACGCAGGAGGAAAAGAAATGAACATCGTATGCTTAGACCTTGAAGGAGTTCTTGTCCCTGAAATCTGGATTGCTTTTGCAGAAGCAAGCGGTATCCCCGAACTCAAGAGAACAACAAGAGACGAACCCGACTACGACAAGTTAATGAAGTGGAGAATCGGAATCCTTAAGGAACACGGTCTCGGACTCAAGGAAATCCAGGAAACTATCGCCAAGATCGATCCCATGCCCGGCGCTAAGGAATTCCTCGATGAACTCAGAAGCACAACACAGGCTGTAATCCTGAGCGATACTTTCGAAGAATTCGCAAAGCCCCTCATGGCAAAGCTTGGCTGGCCCACAATTCTCTGCAACTCTCTCGTGGTTGCTGAAGACGGCGAAATTACAGGCTTCAAGCTTCGCTGCGAACAGACAAAGCTTTCCACAGTTAAGGCTTTCCAGTCTGTAGGCTACGAAACAATCGCAACAGGCGACAGCTACAACGACCTTGGAATGATCAAGGCAAGCAAGGCAGGCTTCCTCTTTAAGAGCACAGACAAGATTAAGGCAGACAACCCGGAAATTAAGTCCTGCGAAACTTATGAAGAACTTCTGGCCCTCATCAAGGCTGCACTCTAAAAGGACATGACCGAGCAGAACTCAAAAAACAAAAGTTTTATAGGCGGAGCGGTAATCTTAGGCATTGCGGGAATCGTAATTAAGGTTCTCGGTGCCTTCTTCCGCATTCCGCTCACAAACATCATAGGCGACGACGGGATGGGCTATTACCAGACAGCCTATCCCATCTACAACCTCTTTCTGACCCTGGCAATTGCGGGCATCCCTACAGCCATTGCCAGAATGGTATCGGAAAGAATCGCTCTGGACAGAAAATACGAAGCCCACAGGGTATTTAAGGTATCCTTCGGACTTCTTTTCGCTACGGGCGTAATAACCAGCTCCATACTCTTCTTCGGAGCAGGCGCCATTACCAACGCAATCCGCGAACCGGGTGCGATTTACTGCATGAGGGCAATTGCTCCCGCGCTGTTCTTCTGCCCCCTGATGTCTTCGTTCCGCGGATATTTCCAGGGCCGCCAGAACATGAACCCGACAGCCGTTTCCCAGGTTGTAGAGCAGTGCTTCCGCGTTGCCATCGGTCTGGGCCTTGCGGTAATCCTGCTGGACAGAGGCCTTAACATCGCCGCTGCCGGCGCATCTTTCGGCGCTACAGCAGGCGCATTCTTCGGATTTATCGGCATCGGCATAGTATATCTGCGCCACAGAAACGAAATTCTGGCAGAAATCGCCGATGACCCAAAGGATAACATCGAAAGCGTAAAGAGCATACTTTCGGATATCCTGATTATCGCCATACCCATTACCATTGGGTCAGCGGTGCTCCCCATTATCAACACAATCGATACAGCGCTGGTTAAGAGCAGATTAATGTCCATCGGATATTCTTCCGATCTTGCAAGAGGGCTCTACGGCCAGCTTACAGGCATGGCTTCTCCGCTGCTCAACTTCCCCCAGGTACTGCTCCAGGCCGTTTCCATGAGCCTTGTACCGGTAGTTGCATCGGCTTATAAAAGAAAAGAATTTGCGTTCATGCAGAAGAACATCAACATGGCTCTCCGCTACGCTGCAATTCTCGCCATTCCCTGCGCAGTAGGCATGAGCGTTCTGGCAAAACCAATTATGCTCCTGTTCTACCCCATGCAGAAGGAAAGCGCAGTTTCCGCTGCTGGATGCCTTTCCATTCTGGCGTACGGCGTAATCTTCCTGGGCCTCACCCATGCCCTTACAGGCATACTTCAGGGCGTAGGCAAGCAGATTATCCCCGTAAGAAACCTGTGCTTCGGTGCACTGGCTAAAATCTGCGTAACCTTTACTTTAACAGGCATTCCGGCCCTCAACGTAAGAGGCGCTGCCTTCGGTACGGTTACAGCTTACTTTACAGCTGCCTTCCTGGACTTCCTCTCCATGAAGAAGTACACAGACACAAAGGTAGACTACATGCTTACATTCGTTAAGCCGGCAGTTTCTGCGGGCGTAATGGGTGTAATCGTGCACTTCGTCTACACATTTGCCCATGGGGTCACCGGAAACGCAGTTTCCACCGTCGTGGCAATCGGCTGCGGCGTAGCCGTTTACGGCATCATGATCCTGGCAACAAAGGCTATTACCCTGGACGAAATGGAAGGTCTGCCCAAGGGTAAAAAGATTACTAAAATACTGCGGAGGTTTATTAAGTAATGTACGAAGAACTTTTCGTGACCCCCACAACAGAAAAAGAAGCTCTCGAAAGACTCATTAAGGTCGTAGAAGTGCTGAGAAGCCCCGGCGGCTGCCCCTGGGACAGGGAACAGACTCACGAAAGCTTAAGGCGCGGCATGATCGAAGAATCTTACGAAGTTATCCAGGCTATTGAGAATAACGACCTGGAAAACCTTAACGAAGAACTGGGCGATGTGCTGCTGCAGGTAGTTATGCATGCGCAGATCGCGAAGGAGACAGATGAGTTCACAATCGTCGATATCGCCAATGCTGAATCTGAAAAAATGATTCGCAGACACCCCCACGTTTTTGCTAAAAATATTGAAAAATCAAGCAATTCTGACGTTGTTTCCGTTGACAACGTACTGGACTTATGGGAAAATATCAAACGTGATGAACACGAAGTGGTTTCAGTAACAGAGAGCATGAATAAAGTCCCCAGGCATCTGCCTGCACTGCTCAGAAGCGAAAAAGTGCAGAAGAAGGCCAGAAGGGCAGGCTTCGATTGGGAAGACGCTTCCGGAGCGTTCGACAAGGTCGACGAGGAAGCAGCAGAACTCAGAGAAGCCTTTACTGAAGGTGACAGGGAGCACATGAAAGAGGAGCTCGGCGATCTTCTCTTCGCAGTCACCAATATAGCAAGATTTTTAGACATCGATCCGGAAGATGCTCTTAACTCAACCACAAATAAGTTTATTAAGCGCTTCTCATATGTCGAGGAAGGTGCGGCTAAGGCCGGCCGTAAGCTCGAGAATATGACCCTCGCAGAAATGGATGTTCTGTGGGAGGAAGCGAAGACTAAAGAATAGTTTTATTAGAACAGTCAGGAGGACAAAATGAACAAGGCTCAGTTAGTAGAAGCTATCGCAAAGGAAACTCAGATCACTAAGAAGGATACAGAAGCTACAATCAACGCTTTCATCGAAGTTGTTGAAAAGGAACTCGCTAAGAAAGACGGAAAGGTTCAGCTCATCGGTTTCGGTACATTCGAAACAAGAAGCAGAAAGGCTAGAACAGGCCGTAACCCCCAGA
Organism: Clostridia bacterium; assembly: GCA_024403005.1. GTDB lineage: Bacteria > Bacillota > Clostridia > Peptostreptococcales > Anaerovoracaceae > RUG11894. The sequence continues at coordinate 4,940 of JAKSSQ010000050.1, forward strand.
AGCCCGGTGAAACAGTTGCAATCGCAGCTTCCACAGCTCCCGTTTTCAAGGCTGGTAAGGCTTTCAAGGACGCTGTAAACAAGTAATAAATCCTGATTTTATCAGCTCCGCTTCGGCGGAGCTGTTTTTTTGTTCACCTGTAATTTTGTATACTTGCATTATATTTAAAATAACGCATATTGGAGAGATTTAAAAAAACATTTTATGTTATGATAGACACATGGAAAGGTAAGTTATATTCGGCTTTTTAAAGGAGTATAGTATGATTAAATTCACTGAGACAGTACTGAGAGACGCAAACCAGTCCCTCATTGCTACAAGGCTCCCGTATGACAAATTTGAACCAATACTGGAAACTATCGACAAGGCAGGCTATTATTCCGCAGAAGTGTGGGGCGGCGCCACTTTCGACGTATGCCTCAGATTTTTAGGCGAAGATCCCTGGGAAAGACTTCGCAAGATCAGAAAAGCCATGCCGAACACCAAGCTTCAGATGCTTCTGCGCGGCAGAAACATTCTGGGCTATTCTCACTATGCAGACGACGTGGTAAGACGCTTCGTAAGAGCATCCGTTAGAAACGGTATCGACATCATAAGAATTTTCGATGCGCTCAACGACGTGGAAAATCTCCGTTCTGCCATAGACGAAACAGTTAAGTGCGGTGCTCACGCGCAGGGCGCAATTTCCTATACAACAAGCCCTGTTCACACTAACGAAGCCTACATTAAGCTGGCTAAGGAAATGGCAGACATGGGCTGCAGCAGCATATGCATTAAGGATATGGGCGGCATTTTAATGCCTCAGGAAGCATATAACCTGGTTAAGGCTCTCAAGTCCGAAATCGATCTGCCCATTGTTGTTCACACCCACTGCACCACAGGTACTGCGTTCATGACCTACCTGAGAGCTGCAGAAGCAGGTGCAGACGTTATCGATACTGCAATTTCTCCCTTCTCCGGCGGCACAGCACAGCCCGCTACAGAGACTCTTTACTATACATTTAAGGAAATGGGCATGGATCCGGGTCTTGACCCAAAGGCTCTCGCAGACATCGCTGCATTCTTTAAGTCTATCCGCGCAGAATACATCGAAGACGGCACATTAAACCCGATTTCCCTTACAACAGACACCCAGTGCCTTACATATCAGATGCCCGGCGGCATGATTTCCAATCTTTTAAGCCAGCTCAAGGGCTTAAATGCTCTGGACAGATTCGATGAAGCCCTGGCAGAAACTCCGAGAGTAAGAGCAGATCTGGGATATCCTCCTCTTGTTACACCTACAAGCCAGATTGTAGGATCTCAGGCTGTACTCAACGTGCTCGCAGGCGAACGCTACAAGAACGTTTCCTCCGAGACAAAGGCTTACTGCAGAGGCGAATACGGCAGAACACCCGCACCTGTAAGCGAGGAAATCCTCCAGGCAGTTCTGGGCAGCGACCGCCAGGCTCCGGCCGAACCGGATCCGGAAACCTTCGCAAAGGCCGAAAAGCACCTGGAAGGCATCGCACGCTGCGAAGAAGATGTATTAAGCTACATCGCTTTCCCCGCAGTTGCAGAAAAGTTCTTCGAAGAACGCAAAGCTAAAGAAGAAAAAGTTTGCTCCTACAGCATAGAAAGGATCGAATAATGAGTATACAGCAGGCAGCTCTCTATTCACTGCTGGGCATATCCGTAGTATTTGCCACTCTGAGTATACTCATGGTTATCGTCCAGATTTTCTATAACTTGACTACTCCGAAAGAGGAAGCTCCGGCCCCCGCAGCCGCACCGGCTCCGGAAGCACCCGGCAGCGCAGGCGGAGTAAAGCTCTACAATACGGACCCGAGAGATGCAGCCATGGTCATGGCCATCGTTGCAGACAGCCTCGGCAAGCCTTTAAACGAGCTTCGCTTTATTTCCATTAAAGAAATCGGAGAAAAGGAGCAGTAAAAATGATATACAAAGTTACATTAAACAATAAAATCTATGAAGTAGAAGTGGAAGAAGGCAAGGCAATGCTTCTGGATGAATACGAAGCAATGGCACCTGCAGCTCCCGCTCCGGCAGCCGCTCCCGCAGCAGCCGCAGCTCCTGCAGTGGTTCAGTCCGGCCCGTCCGCTTCCGTCGTTGCAGGAAACCAGATTAAGGCTCCGCTCCCCGGAACCGTACTCAGCGTTAAGGTTTCCATGGGTCAGCAGGTTAAATCCGGCGATGTCCTTATGGTTGTAGAAGCCATGAAAATGGAAAACGACATCGTTGCCCCTGCAGACGGCACAGTTAAGCAGATTCTTAAGGATAAGGGTGCAGTCGTTGCAACAGGCGACGTGCTCATGGTTATTTAGGAGGCGCCTATGTCGACTATTACTTTAGTGCTGGGCAGACTGTGGGAAACCTCGGGCTTCCACATGATTACGTCCGACTGGCGCCAGCTGGTAATGATACTTCTGGCCTGCGTCCTGCTTTACATGGGCGTAGTTAAGAAGTACGAACCGCTCCTTCTCGTAGGCATCGCCTTCGGTATGCTCCTTACAAACATTCCCGGTGCAGATATGTACCATCCGGAGCTCTGGGACGAATACATAGCAGGCACCATTACATTTACAGAGATTATCCATAACGGCGGATTGCTCGATATTCTTTATATCGGTGTTAAATCCGGCCTATATCCGTCGCTTATATTCCTCGGAGTAGGTGCGATGACCGACTTCGGCCCGCTTATCGCTAACCCGAAATCCATGCTGCTGGGTGCAGCTGCACAGTTCGGTATCTTTGCGGCATTCATGCTGGCCATCGTTATCGGCTTCCCCGCAAACGTAGCCGCATCCATCGGTATCGTAGGCGGCGCAGACGGCCCGACAGCCATCTGGCTCACAAGCATGCTGGCCCCGGAATTCCTGGCGCCTATCGCCATTGCAGCCTATTCCTACATGGCACTTATTCCGATGATCCAGCCCCCGATCATGAGGCTTCTTACGACGGAAGAGGAAAGAAAGATCAAGATGGAACAGCTGAGACCCGTTACAAAGGCTCAGAAGATTCTGTTCCCCATTATCGTTACTATCTTCGTATGCATGCTGCTGCCCTCCGTAGCACCGCTTCTTGGCTGCCTTATGCTGGGCAACCTTACAAAGGAATCCGGCGTAACGGACAGACTTTCCGACACAGCTCAGAACGCACTCATGAACATGGTTACAATTTTCCTGTCCATGTCCGTAGGTGCAACTGCAAGATACGACAGATTCTTAACTTTGAGAACCATCGAAATTATCGTTCTCGGCCTTATCGCCTTTGAATTTGCAACTATCGGCGGCCTTATTATCGGCAAGATCATGTGCAAGCTCTCCGGCGGAAAGATCAACCCGCTCATCGGTTCTGCAGGCGTTTCCGCAGTTCCCATGGCAGCCAAGGTTGCACAGAACGAAGGCCAGAAAGCCAACCCCTCCAACTTCCTGCTTATGCACGCTATGGGTCCCAACGTAGCAGGCGTAATCGGCTCCGCAGTTGCAGCCGGTCTGCTGCTGGCATTATTCGGTTAAATCCGCGAGGTATTTTATGCACACAGTCGTTGTTGTTGACGATGAACCAATCACAAGGATGGACGTTACAGGGATGCTTCTGGAGCTGGGCTACGATGTAGTAGGCGAAGCTGCAGACGGTTTTGATGCGGTTTCCCTCTGCCAGGCCAAACACCCGGATGTAGTCCTTATGGATGTTAATATGCCTATTTTCGACGGTCTTACAGCTTCCGACATTATAATTACGGAAAATCTGGCCGGATGCGTTGTGCTCCTTACAGCGTTCAATGACGACGAAATCATAGATAAGGCGAGCAAAATCGGGGTCACCGGATATCTGGTGAAGCCAGTGGAGCAGCGCCGGATTAAACCTGCAATCGAAGTCGCACTCGCCCAGAGCGAAAAGCTCCGCGCGAGCAAAAAAGAGACCGAAAAAGCTCAGAAACAGCTGGAAGACAGCCGTTTAATCGCAAGAGCCCAGGCTATAATCGCAAAAAAGGAAAAGTGCACAGAGAGTGAAGCCTATGCAATGCTTCGCAGCATGGCCATGGACAAGCGCGTTTCCATGGCAGTCCTCGCAAAAGCCGTGCTGAACCAGGAGGCAAGACAATGAACCGCCTTAAGGAAATCTGCAGAAGGTGCACGGATTTAAGCGAAAAGGACATAGAAGTTTTAAGCCTTACGGAGGCGCAGCTTCAGAACATGGCAGATCTCTGCAATGCGGATATCTTCCTGGACTGCAAATCCATCGCAGGCACTGCTGTTGTAGTGGCTCACGCGAAGCCCGCTCTTTCGGCCAGCGCATACAGCCGCGACATAGTCGGCCAGGAAGCTTCCCTGGAAAAGGAGCCTGCAGTTTACCACGCTCTTACAGAAGGCATGCCGGTCTGCGATATTAAGGCCTTCACCCAGGAAGACAGGCAGGTTCGCCAGAACGTCTGCCCGGTTAAGAATCCGGACGGCAAGGTTATCGGCGTGCTTGTAAGGGAAAAGGACGTAAGCGAAGAACTTCTTAAGGAAGAAAAGTACGAAACTCTGGCAGGCTTCTTTGCAAACAGATCTCCTTCGGTGCGCATGCCCGACATAAGCACGGAAGATCTGGCAATCCGGGAAGTTCACCACAGAGTTAAGAACAACCTGCAGCTGGTCGCAAGCATTCTGAGCATCCAGGCCAGAAACAATAAGGATCCGCAGGTTAAGGCAATATTAAAGGAAAACGTGGGCAGAGTTCAGTCCATCGCGTCTATCCACGACATTCTTACCCATTCGGAAGGCGACATGCACCGCGTTTCCAGCGACGTGCTCATGGAAAGGCTTACTGCTAATCTGCACAGCCTGGTACCTGCAGAACGCAGCATAGACATCTCTTTCTCCGGCGATTCCATTATGCTTGGCGCAGACACGGCATCTTCCGTAGCCCTTGTGGTTACTGAGCTGGTGACCAATGCGCTTCGCCACGGATATAAAGACGGAGAAGAAGGAAAAGTTGAAATTTCTGTTTGCAAAGGTGCACAGATTAGTACTATAATAGTATCCGATGATGGCTGCGGCTTCGATGCTTCACAACAGCGTGGAGATTCCCTCGGGCTCAGCATTATCAGGGCTACTGTACAGGACAAGCTGAAAGGCAAACTGCACATTAGTTCAAGCGAAGAAGGGACCAAGATTTCCTTCGATTTCAGAACAGAATAAAGGCAGACGCACAGCACGGTGCGCTTAATACGACAACAGGGTCAGGACGATTATTCGATCGTCTTGGCCTTTTTATGTTTTAAAAGCTGTT
>JAKSSQ010000051.1 GCA_024403005.1 Clostridia bacterium
GCCTAAGGGCCGGCTCAAACACTAGGGTGGCATAGCCAAGCGGTAAGGCATAGCTCTGCAAAACCTGGATCCCCGGTTCAAATCCGGGTGCTACCTCCAACTAAAACAGCAGCTGCGGCTGCTGTTTTTTCGTAATTGACACACTTACACTATCAGAATGACAAAAATGAATGAAAAAAACGATTTATTAAAGCGCTATGCAATTCTTATATTCGGAATGTTTATAATGTCCTTCGGAATTGCAATGGCAATAAAGGGAGGCCTTGGCACTTCTCCTATCTCCAGCGTATCTTACGCGTTAAGCGTGGTAGGGCACGTATCGGTAGGGAAGGGCTCAATCATGTTCAATACCTTCCTGGTAATCCTTCAGATTATCCTGCTCAGAAAAGATTTTAAGCCTTACCAGCTGCTCCAGCTGCCGGTAACTTTTATCTTCGGATACATGAACGACTTTGCGATGTACTGCCTTGATTGGGTTCACTGCAGCAGTTACGCGCAGCAGATGATCTGCTGCCTCATAGGCGTTGTCCTCGTAGGTGTGGGCGTAAGCATCGAAGTTACGCCGGACGTGCTCGTGCTGCCGGGAGAAGGCATTGTTTCCGCGTTCAGCCAGGTTACAAAAATTAAGTTCGGCACCATGAAAATTATTGTGGACTGCAGCTGTGCAGCTACTGCAATAGTTCTGGGACTTGTAACGGGCTACGGCGCTCTGGGCGTCCGCGAAGGCACCATTATTTCAGCCCTCTGCACAGGAAATGTCGTCAGGAAGGTTAAGCCTCTGGCAGCAAAAGCTGCAAAACTTTCCTAAATACCCAAGCTATGGTATAATTTTCGTATGAACAATATCACAACATACTATGCCGCCAGGAAGAATCCCTTCCTTTGGCTGGCCGCCCTGCTCAGTTTAGTCTCAGCAGCGGCACGAATCGTCTTTGCCTGCCAGGTGGGCGGCATTGGCGTCATGGCTGTGGTCGTCCGTGTTATTCTTCCCGTTGCAGCAAATCTATTTATCGCATTCAGGCTGCCGCTCCGAGGCGAGAAGCAATTTTACGTGACAATTGGTCCTGTGACTGTACTTACTGCATACATGTTCTATGCAGGCCACGAAGTCAGTCCGAAGCTCACAATGACCCTGCTGTGCTTTATGGTTTGTGCAGTGTTCATCGCACTCTATGCACTTACCTTTACAGGGAAAATCGGATCAAAACTGGTCGTATTCGTATACTATCTGGCTGTAATCGGCCTGGTAGGCTACGACAAGGTTCTGAGAGGTTTTCTCATCCGCTTATGGCCCTACAATAAGCCGCTGTTTATTTCAGACGCAGCGATTCTGGCCTGCGGCCTCTGCCTGCTCCTTTGCGTAAGCAGAATGCCCGCGCCGAAAGAGGGCGACCCCTACAGACTCCGCTGGGGAGACCGCATGGACGGACGCAGAGTTCGCAACATGCCGGTAATGTCTAAACTTACTCCGTACTTCATGTCTACCCGCTGCACAAGGAGCAACTACATTGCAGACACCATAGACATTACAAATATGGAAAAGTACATAAGACAGAAGAGAAAAAGCGGTCTTAAGCACTTCGGAATTACCCATGTTATTCTGGCCTCCTATGCCCGCATGATCTGCGAATACCCTGCGATTAACAGGTTTGTCGCAGGACAGAGAGTGTACCATCACTACGATCTTGCGGTTAACATGGTAGTAAAGAAGGAAATGAACAAGGAATCTCCCGACTCTTCTATCAAGGTTAAATTTAATCCGGAAGATACTGCAGATCAGGTTTACGAAAAGTTCAATACAGCTCTGGAAAAGGCAAAGGAACCGGGCATCAGCAATGGTTTCGATTCAATCACCACAGCTTTCGACCTTATTCCCGGCCTGTTGCTTGCTTTTATCGGCTGGCTCCTGCGTTTCCTGGACTACTTCGGAATTATGCCCATGGCATTAAATGAAGTAAGCCCGTTCCACGGATCCTTGTTTATTACATCCATGGGAAGCCTTGGAATTCCGCCTATTTACCACCATCTGTACGATTTCGGAACAGTGCCTCTGTTCATCGCATTTGGTCACAAGTACACCAAATACGAACTGAATAAGGACGGCGAAACCGTTCCTCATAAGTATATGGATTATAAGATTGTTACGGACGAAGGCATCTGCGATGGTTTCTACTACGCATCTGCGCTGAAGAAATTCCGCTCTATCATGAACCATCCGGAGCAGCTGGATAATCCGCCGGAAATTGTAATTCCCGATATCGATTAAACAAAAAACTCGTTTTTGTGTATAATATATGCAAAAGCGAGTTTTTTATGTGTGACCCAACCAGGCTCAGACCCGGCGTCCGGAAAGGATAACAAAAATATGAACAGAATTAAGGAATTCATCCCCGAAGAGCTCAGCAGATTTAAAGACATTTTTTATACAGAAGACGAACTTAAGCTCTGCGAATACCTGCTGGACGGACCTCTTGCAGAAGACGAAATTTCCGCAGTTATGGGTAAAGACTGCAGTGAAATCGTAAAAGAGGCATATAAAAAGCAGATTTTAAGCAAGGTTATGGACGGGGAAATTCTTAAGTATAAGATGAATAAAATCAACTCCGTCATGAATACTGCAGCTGTTTTCGACAGACCCAAGTGGGAAAGCATGCCTCTGGAAGACCAGCAGTTCCTGGCAAAGTGGATGTACGACAGCTTCTTCGAAACAAAGAAGGCAATGTCTCTGGAAGAAAAGAAGGCTAACAAGAACTGCGTTCTGCCCCTCAGACACGCAGAGGAATACCTCCACGAAATGTACAGGGAAACAGGCATGATCACAATCATTCCCTGCGACTGCCACTGCAAGTATGGACACCAGGGCTACGACTGGAATACATGCATCAACTTCGGAAAGGGCCTGAATTCCAACCCGGACAGAGGTCTCGGACGCATCGTTACAGAAGAGGAAGCTCTGGAAATTCTGCGCAAGGCAGACGATGTCGGATTGGTTCACTCCGGCGAAGCTGAAGTTATCTGCAACTGCAACGTTAAGTACTGCTATCCCATGCTGGCATCTCTGCAGCTGGATCTGGTGCACCAGTGGCCGGTAACGGATTACGTTATTGATTTCGACGAATCCAAGTGCCTTAAGTGCGGCCTTTGCACAAAACGCTGCCAGTTCGGTGTATTCAAACTGGAAAACAAGGTTCTTACGCTGGATAAGTCCAAGTGCTGGGGCTGCGGCATCTGCGAAACCAAGTGCCCGGGCAAGGCTCTTAAGACTGTAAAAATCGGAGAATAGGGGAATGGTTCTGAAATCCGGTTCCGGATGTGAATTTATCTTAAAAGGAGGCTATATGACTTACGAAGAAATCCGTAATGACGAGGCTATAAAAGTATATATCAGGCAGGCCGACGCGTCCCTTGCGGCGCTGGGGTTCACCGAGCACAGCTTTGCGCACGTGGGCTACGTTGCGGAGACGGCAGGGTACATTCTTACGACTCTGGGCTATCCGGAAAGAACGGTGGAACTGGTTAAAATCGCTGCATATCTGCACGATATCGGCAACCTGGTCAACCGCGTGGACCACAGCCAGAGCGGCGCTGTAATGGCCTTCCGAATTCTGGACAACATGGATTTCCCGCCCGAAGAAATCGCACTTATAACTACTGCAATCGGAAACCACGATGAAGGCAACGGTCAGCCGGTGAACGCAATGGCTGCCGCACTCATCCTCGCAGATAAGTCCGACGTGCGCAGAAACCGCGTAAGAGAGCGCGATCTGAACAATTTCGACATCCACGACCGCGTAAACTACTCGGTTACCAAGGCTGAACTTAAGATTAACGAGGCCCACACCCTTATAAAGCTTAAGCTTACGGTAGACATCCACTTCAGCCCGGTTATCGACTTCTTCGAAATCTTTATGGAGCGCATGCTCCTCTGCAGAAAGGCCGCCGAATCGCTGGGCCTGCAGTTTAAGCTGATAATCAACGAGCAGCAGCTGATGTAAAATAGAATATAGGAGGCTCCGCCGCGGCGGAGCTTTTTTGCTTTTGTGTACTTAGCTCGTGTTGACCCGATTTAAACTAATAAGAGGTGGAATGGGTCAGTTACTGACCCACTAGATACTTAAAACAATGCTGTTGGGTCAACTAAATTCTGCTGTAGAGAAAATATTGACCCAATCTTTTCCTTATTAAACTTGATTGGGTCAACCATTGACCAAATCGCAGTGCTTTCAGCGAAATTGGGTCAACTGGCAACTTTCAAATCTTCAATCTGCTTTACCGCTTTAGCAGACTAAAGCGTACCCGTCCCCCTTTAGCGCTTTAAAGTGCTAAAGGGTACCCGTCCCCGAAATAAGTAACAAAAAAACGATCCTCCGATAATGGAGGATCGTAATTTTTTTTTGCGCTTAAGTATTAAACTTCACCCTCGAATTCTGCGAAAACGCTGGACATGGCTTCGGAAAGCTCTGCGGCCCACTCCTTAGGATCGGACTTGCCGGACTCGTAGACTGTTTTGCCTGCCAGAACCGTTAATTCGGCTTCCAGAGCGCTGAAAGCTTCTGCGGTGGATAAAGATGCGGGGTCCTGCTTAAATACTGCGAAATCGGCCGATTTTCCTTCCTGCAGGCTGCCCAGATCCATGGCTCCGATGCGGGCTGCTGCGGATTCTGTTCTTGCGATAAGCATGTCCATGCCGCTGCCGGAGAGGGGCATGCCGCCGAGAGGTTCTTCCAGAACGTCGCCGGTAAACATGTCTGCCTTTTCTTCTTCTGTAAGGCTTTCGTTGTGGGCAGCTACGAAGCTTGCCTTTCTGTGGCTTGCGGAGATGTCGCCGAGCACGTTGAGTGCAGCTGCAGCACTTTCGTGGTCCAGAGCGTTAATTCTTACGCTGAAGTTCTTGTCTGCTGCCTGGCGGCACATGTCGCGCAGGTATTCTTCGGTCATGCCGCCCTGATTTGCTTCACCGGACTTGGCGGTAATGTTGAGCATATTGAAGCGAATTAAGCCTTCCAGTTCTGTGCAGGCTGTGTGCTTTCTGTCCAGGTTGTAAACTACGGACATGGGGGTGAGCATCTTTGTTAAGGGCAGGCTTCCGAAGTATCTCTGCTTGAGAAGGCCTGCGTGGAAAGCTTCCAGCAGCATGTCTCTGTACATGTTGTCAAAATATGTGTAAACTCCCAGGTTTACGACGCTGGTGTAGCCGCGCTTTGCGTAGTCGTAAGCGATTCTGGAAGATTTTTCTCCCATGTTTGTGTAGTCCATTGCGACGATGGTGTCGAAGACGAAGAGGGGAGTTACGGACTGTGCGAAGGGTTCAGCTTCCAGGCGAGCCTTTACTGCAGCCTGTGCAGCTCTGTTGAGGCGCATTCCGAGGCCGTCTGCTCCGACGATTACTACGGGGAGTTCGGGCAGAACTTCGTCGATTTCGGGCAGCTTTTCTTCTGCAGAGTACCAGCCGCAGGCCAGCACGTAGCCGTCTTCCCTGTGTGCGGAGCCCCATTTTTCAATGGCTGCAGCAGCTTCGGCGGGGGACATATCGGGGTCAAGCTTAAGATAGGAACCCTCTGCGGAATCGTCTGCCGGCTTTCCGCAGGTGTCGATGAAGCCGGGGGTTAAGTACATGCCCTTAATGTCCGTAACTTCCGTATCGGGGCCTGTAATGTCTTCCATGTCCGCGTCTGACCCAATGCGCAGAATCTTGCCGTTCTTGCAGGCGATAGCTGTTGAACCCTCTGTTTCCGGGTCCAGAGTGTAGAGCACGCCGTTCTTGTAGATTGTATCTGCGTAGCTCTTCTTTTTAAATAAACCGAATGCCATGTTTGCTCCTTGTTATCTATGAATTCCGAGGCCCCGTAGCCGCAGTTTTTAAGCGGCGGGGCTCTTCTTGAAACGTCTGATTTTACCCCTTATTTTATCGTGAATTACGCGGTATTTCAATGGTTTAGATTACATACGAAGGGCAGTTGTGCTATACTAATAAACTAGATAAATATTGCACATTTGAGAGGTGAAATATGCAGTTTACTTACGAATATTACAAGACAAGTGCAGATTATATAAAGGGCATAATCGGCGATTTTCAGCCGGAAATCGGCCTTATTCTGGGCTCCGGTCTGGGCGGATACGTGGACAGAATCGAAGACCCCATCGTTATTCCTTATAAGGACATCCCCAATTTCCTTATAAGCACAGCTCCCGGCCACGAAGGAAAGCTCCTCTTCGGCACAGTTGACGGCCGCAAGGTCATGTGCATGGCAGGCAGATTCCACTCCTACGAAGGCTACGAATTCGAGCAGCTTACGATTCCCGTAAGAGTCATGAAGATTATCGGAATCAAGATGTTAATCGTTACAAACGCTGCAGGCGCAATCAACAAGAGCTACAATGTCGGCGACGTAATGATCATTAAGGACCACATTAAGCTCACAGGTGCTTCCCCCATGAGAGGCCCCAACATCGACGAATTCGGCCCCAGATTTTTCGATATTACAAACATGTACAACAAAGACCTTAGAAAACTTGCAGTTGCATGCGCAGAAGGCAGCGGCCTTACAATTCACGAAGGCAACTACTTCTTCTTTACAGGCCCCCAGTTCGAAACTCCTGCAGAAATCATTGCAGCGAGAACTCTCGGCGGCGACGCAGCAGGCATGTCTACAGTAACGGAAGCTCTTACAGCTGCACACTGCGGCATTCCCGTACTCGGCCTGAGCCTCATGACCAACATGGCTGCCGGCGTTCTGGACCAGCCCTTAAGCGGCGAAGAAGTTAACGAAGCAGCAGCTAAGGTTGCACCGCTTCTTGAAAAGTATTTCACAAAAATTATGCAGAATCTGCCGAAAGAAATCTAAAACGGAGATTTAAATGAGTATGTTATTCAAAAACTGCATTGTGCTCACGCGGAGCGAAAACGGTGAATACAATGCATTAAAAGACGCATATCTGGGCGTAAAAGGCAAGGTTATAAGCTATATCGGCCAGAGTGAGCCAACGGAAAAGTACGAAGAAGTTAAGGACATGGGCGGTGCGCTCCTTATGCCCGGCCTTGTAAACGCTCACGGCCACGCAGCCATGACTCTCGTTAGAGGCGTAGGCAGCGACCTTAACCTCCAGGACTGGCTTTTCGGACGCATCATGCCCATCGAAGACAAGATGAGCCCGGAAGACGTGGTTCTCGGAACCCAGCTTGCAATGCTGGAAATGCTTAAGACCGGCACCACAACTTATGCGGACATGTATTCTTTCCCCATAGAAGTTGCTCAGTGCACGGCAGAAGCAGGCATGAAGCTTAACGTCTGCAGACCTCTCGTATGCTTCGACCCGGAAATGGAAGGGGACGACTGCGACAGAATTAAGGAAACTCCCGAATACTACAAGGCCATGAACGGCCTGGGAGACGGTCTGGTTCTTGCGGATTTCTGCATGCATTCCGAATACCTTACAACCGAAAAGACCGTAAAGCGCTATGCAGAGCTGGCGCAGGAATACAATGCGCGCTTCCAGGTGCACGTTTCCGAAACTAAGAAGGAACACGACGAATGCATCCAGCGCCACGGGCTCACGCCTATGGCTTACTTCGAAAAGCTGGGAGTTTTAAAGCAGCCTGTCTATGCAGCTCACTGCGTATGGCTGAGCCCGGAAGACATGGAAATTGCAAGGGCTAACGGCGTTACCATGGTTCACAACCCGACCAGCAACTTAAAGCTGGGCAGCGGCTTTGCACCGATTCCCAGGGCTCTGGACATGGGCATTAACGTTGCTCTCGGCACCGACGGCTGCGCAAGCAACAACAACCTTAACATGTGGGAGGAAATGCACCTTGCGGCCATTATGCACAAGGGCTACACCGGTGACCCAACCATCGTTAAGCCGGCTCAGGTGCTCGACATGGCTACAGTAAACGCTGCAAAGGCCATGGGAAGACCCGACACAGGCGTTTTAAAGGTCGGAAACAGGGCCGACATTATCGCTGTGGACATGGACGCACCCCACATGATCCCTGCTGTGGACATTCCTTCGCTCCTCGTGTACAGCGCGCAGGGCAGCGACGTAAAAATGGCCATGGTTGACGGTAAGATATTATACGTAAACAATGAGTTTTTAACTTTAGACAAGGAAAAAATCGTATATAATTTTAAGAAAAACGTAGAAAAACTGCTGGCAGGCGAAAGGATTTAAAAAATGGAAAGACAAGATAAAGGCATGGCCTATATGCTCCAGTACGAAAATATCGCCTGGTTCGAAGACGGAAAGGTTAGAATTCTGGACAGAAGAATCTATCCCAAAGTTGAATTTGTAATCTGCGAAACCCATCAGGAAGTGGCTCAGGCCATTACCGATATGGTAACCCAGAGCTGCGGACCCTACGTGGCAGCTCCCATGGGCATGGTGCTCGCAGCTTACGAATGCAGAGGCAGAAAAGGGGACGAACAGATTGCTTTCCTTAAGAAAGCCGTAGAAACCATCTCCAATGCCCGCCCGACTACCAGAGCGAGAATGCTTAACATCTGCACTCAGTGCCTCCTGGCCGGCGAAAAGGCTATCGCTTCCGGCCATGAACCCCTGGATGCAGTCTTCGAAGAAGCCATTGAGCTCAACAACAGACGCTATGCGAAGATGGCTCAGGTTGCAAACTACCTGGTAGACATGATGCCCAGGCAGGGCAAGATCATGACCCAATGCTTCGCAGAAACCATCCTCGGTACCATGTTCCGCGAAATCCACAGAAGAAACATGGATATTAAGGTGTTCTGTGCAGAAACAAGACCCTATTTCCAGGGCGCAAGATTAACATCCACAGTTGCAAGAGATATGGACATGGACGTAACCCTTATAACCGACAACATGCCTGCTTTCGTAATGCAGAACGAAGGAATTGATGTGTTCACATCCGCAGCCGATGCGATTTCCGTAGACGGCCACGTTGTAAACAAGGTTGGTACTTACCAGATCGCAATCGCTGCAAAGTACCACCAGATTCCGTATTTCGTAACAGGCAAGCCCGATGTGGACCACCCGACAATCGATACAGTTAAGATCGAAATGCGCGACCCGGACTTCGTGCTGCAGGCCATGGGCGTAAGAACCGCTGCAGAAGGAGTTAAAGGCTACTATCCCAGCTTTGACATTACGCCTCCCCACCTGGTAAGCGGCGTTGTTACAGATAAAGGTATTTATTCCCCCTACGACCTTCCAAGATACTTTGAAGGCATGACAGAAGACGAAAAGAAGGAGTTAATGGTTTAATGAGACTTTATACTATTGAAAAAGACGGAAAGAAAATGGTTTGCGGCGGCTACACAGGCATCGAAGGTCTGTGGACAATGGATTGCTACGGACTGAACTACGAATGCATGCTGGACCTCATCGCAAATGCAGATGAAGCTGAAATGGCTCACCTGGAAAAGAAGCCCGCTTGCCCGCCCACATATTCCATGGACGATGTTAAGATTCTGGCGCCCATCGAACACCCTGTTGGCGACGTTATGTGCCTGGGCGTTAACTACTATGCACACCTGGTAGAGTCCTCCAAGGCAGGCCACGTAGACATCGACCAGAACCAGAAGGCTACAGTTTACTTCTCCAAGAGAGTTAACGAAGCAGTACCCGACGGCGGAATTATTCCTCCACATCTGGACATCTGCACAGCTCTGGACTACGAAGTTGAACTGGGCGTAATTATCGGTAAAACTGCTACAAAGGTAAGCAGAGAAGACGCTCTGGACCACGTTTTCGGCTATACTATCATCAACGACGTAAGCGCAAGAAATGTACAGGAAGCTCATAAGCAGTGGTACCGCGGCAAGAGCCTCGACGGTTTCTGCCCCATGGGCCCCTGCATCGTTACAGCTGCAGAATTCGGCAATCCTTCCGGACACACAGTTGCAAGCTATGTTAACGGCGAACGCAGACAGTTCAGCAACACGGAAGTCATGATGCGCGACGTTCCCGGTCTCATTATGGAGCTCTCCGCAGGCACAACTCTTGCAACAGGTACAGTTATCGCAACAGGTACACCCAGCGGCGTAGGCATGGGCATGGACCCCAAGGGCTACATGCACCCCGGCGACGTTGTAATCTGCGAAATCGAAGGTATCGGCAGAATCACCAATACAATTGGACAGGAATAACGTAAGCATAACAAAACCCGCTCAG
>JAKSSQ010000052.1 GCA_024403005.1 Clostridia bacterium
TGTTCATCGGTTCCAACGATATCGGAACCTGCAAGGAATTCTCCGAACTCTGCGGCAACAAGACTGTACGTACAAAGTCCTCGTCCACAAGCCTCGGAAGCAAGGAAGGCGACGTCAACGTTTCCACTCAGCTTCAGACGAGACCGCTCATCTACCCGAGCGAACTGCAGAAGCTTAACAACAAGAATTCGACGGGCAACGCAATTATCGTTACATTCGGTAACTACCCGTTAATGACCAAATACACACCGTCGTACCTGTGCAATTACTATCAGTTCGGCAGAATGGACCTTACAGAAGTAAGATCCCACATGTTCCGCCCGGACGAAGTACTCTATGACGTAAACTACCGCAATTCCCTTTTCGGGGCATAGCTTAAACGGAGGTTTCTCTTGAAGAGAAAGTTGCTTCTAATCTTAATACTTGTGCTGGCGGTTACGGGTAATGCCTTTGCAATCGACATCGACTACTCCGGTCCTGTAGACAGCTTTACAGACCTGCCGATGGGCGAAACTGCAGCGGAGCTCGATCCCGGCGCTTTAACCGGCTTAATTCAGATTAACGGATCGCTTAACTCATCCGAGTACTACGATTACGATAACCAGGAATTCATCTACACGCTGGCTTCCGGTGCGGAAATCCACTCCTCCGTAGCCGACGGAATGGTCACCACAAACACGGTAGACCTTACAATTCCCGAACTCGTAAACGCGACATTCTACAGAGACGGTCTGGTTCTTGAAAATGCAGTCGGTTCCTTCAGCGTTGAAACTCCGGGAAGCTACGTAGTAGACATTAAGGACGGCTCCAATTTTATTCAGCCCCTTAAGTTTACAATCGTAAATTCCGTAACAGGCATGCTCAACGAATACGTTCTGCCGAACAACTTCTCCTTTACAGATGCAAAGAGAGACGGAGCTCCGGTTCAGTTCTCAAGAGGCACTGTAGACCTTTCAGAAGAAGGCGATTACAGGCTCAGCTACGTATGCAACGCTACGAGAGTTCCGTACTACCTGGACATCAAGGTGGACCATACACCTCCGGTTCTCGCTCTGGAAAACGTTGTAGACGGCTTCGCCAGAGGTCCGGTAAGCCTGGCAGATTCGGAAGAACACTCCACAATTTACATTGAACACAACGGTAAGTCCATGAGTTACAGGGAAACCCTTAACGAAAGCGGAAGCTATACCGTAACCATCAAAGACGCAGCAGGCAACTCCACAGTTTATAAGTTTGTAATTCAGTTCTACCTGAATTTCAGCAGTATTCTGTTCATACTCTGTCTGCTAGCAGTAATCATAGGCATTATCGTCTATGTACTTAAATCCAGAAACAGTCTCAGAGTCAGATAAATCCGACTAAAAAATCCGAAAGAAAGGAGGGTACTCAGTGGGCATAATTGATACAGTAATCGACGGAATACAGCAAGGCCTTGGATTTCTCGTAGATGCTATCGGCGACACCATAATGAATGTAATATTCAATGTCATCGGTATCGCTCTTTATTACCTTACTAACATGCTCATGTGGTTCGTCTGGGTACTCCAGCAGCTCTTCGATGTATTCGCCGGCACAACCAAGGTTATGTACAAGGGCGAATATACCTACCTGATAGACGTATTCTTCCAGAACGAAAGCATAGTTAACGTCTACTGGGGAATGGCTCTGATCGGCATAGTTTTCGTAATAGTATTCACGCTGATTGCGGTCATCCGTAAGACTTTCGACATGGACGAACAGCAGAAGATGTCCCACGGACAGATTCTCTCCGCCATGTTCAAGAGCATATTCATGATGCTGATACTGAGTATCGCCATGAATGCGGCAATAAACATCGTAAACGTAACTATTAACCGAATAAGCTACATTTTCGACAATGCCGACTCGTTCTCCAAGGAAAAGGAAATTCACTTTACAGACGAGCAGTTTGCTACGATGGCGCGAATTTACAAGACCATCGGCAACTACTCGCTGAACCCGTCGTACCAGAGCAGATATAACCTTAACAGCTGCTTCAACGACATAAGATCCGACCTTAATCTGCTGGAAAAGCAGGGCGTTTTCGATCTTACTTACATAACGACCGAAAACGGCAGGGAAATAGCTACCTGGCAGAGCGTTCTGCAGGATCTGGTCTACTCGGCCGATACCAGCAGAGACTTAAGACTCGACAAGTACTACACAGAAGTTGCAGATCCCCTTCTTAAGATCATGGATATCTTAAGAACAAATCCCAGCTTCTATCCTCTGTCAGATTACAAGAACGGCTATACGGTTACCAACGGAGTAAGCCTCGACAGAGTGCTCTTCCTCTCAGGCACAGTATCCGCAGCAAAGAACCCAAAGTACAACCAGAATCCGTACCTTACAGATGGTCTGCGAGGTGCGTTCTACAGCGGTGCGAAGAACATCTACTCGTATAGCGATGTAAACGGAGCCTTCGACATAGGCCTGATGGGTATCAACTACATATTCATCTGGATCCTTACGTACTTCGTATTAAAGAGCCTCCTGAATGTAATCTTCGGATGCATCATGAGAATCTTCACCATGGTATCCCTGTACATAATCGCTCCCGTTACCATCGCGTCCACACCGATAGACGGCGGCGAAAAGTTCAAGCAGTGGATGACCTCAATGATCGTACAGAGCTTGAGTATCCTCGGAAGCATTATTCCGATGAGACTGATTATCCTGTTCGCTCCGATTATTCTGAGCAACGAACTGCAGATATTCGATTCCATATCCCTTAACTTTATCGCAAAGATTCTGCTGGTAGTCGGCGGACTCGAAGCTGTTGAAGGCTTCGGCGGTATCTTAAGAGGTATTCTCGCCAACAGTGCAGGCATGCAGGCTCTCCGCCAGGACGACAAGGCAAACGCACTCGGTGCAAAGGCCTTCGGCAAGATTACAGGCGGAGCTGCAAGTGCTGCCAAGCTTACCGGTAAGGGCGTAGGCTACGGTGTACTCGGTGTAGGTGCAGTAGGCTTAGGTGCAGCAGCTGTAGGCGTAGGCGGCGCTGTTATCGGCGCAGCAGCCGGCGTTGCAGGTGCTTACCAGGCAACTAAGGGCATCGGAAAAGGTGCTCAGTACCTTATGCATAAGTTCGGTAAGAAGGATGAACACCAGAGCGGCTTCGACGAAGTTCCCGGCAGTGCAAACCAGGGCGGCGACGCAGCTCAGGGCACAAACAGTCCCGATAACCTGCAGCAGACAGGAAGCTCCGACGCAAACCAGAGCAATCCTGAAAACCTCCAGTCCGGCGGCGCAAGCCCGGGCGGAGCCAGTGCTCCAGGCGGTGCAAGTGCTCCAGGCGGCGCAGGTGCTCCGGGATCTCCCGGCGGTGCACCTGACATGATGTCCGGCCACAAGGCTCCGCCGCCACCAATGAACCTCGGTTCTTAAGTAGTTAACACTGATTTTGAAAAGGCTCAATTAACAGATGAGATTAATTCCAGGCAGAACAAAAGTAGATATTGAATTATTCAAAGGTATATCCATAGCGGATCTCGCCATTGGTTTGATTGCCGGAATTGTAGTGATATTCATAGTCACATCATCCCTGCCTTTCAAACTCGTTCTCGCAGCTATAGTTACACTCCTGGCTGCAGGTCTTCTCGCAAGACTCGACCAGGAGCCTAACTACCTGTACCTCCTTAAGGTTTTAAGACACTTCTCCTACAAGAGACACTACAAGAGAATCTTCAGCGACGAAGATCTGGCAAAGATCAAGGCTGAAGGCCTTGAAACTGCAGGCCTCGACGCACTCTTCAGAGAAGACGGAGAAGCTCCTGCAGAAGAAACCAAAGCGGAGAGAAAAGCCCGCCTTAAGGCTGAAAAAGCTGAAAGAAAGGCAGACGACAAGATCTTAAAGAGCAAGACTGCAACCGAAGAAGAAAAGGATGCCATCTGGCTCAAGCGCGCAAACCAGAGCGCAGCAAAGAAGAAGTCCAGGAAGGCTACCAAGGCCGGCAAGCAGACCGAATACGACGTTGCAGATATTATTGGCTTCACCGATGTAAAGGACGGCTTTATCGAATACGCAGGCAAGTATTACGGTATTGCAATCGAAATTTCCCCTGTTGAATTCCGCTTCTTCAGCGAAATGAGAAGGGCAAACTCCATTGAAAACGGCGTAGGCAGAATTCTGAGAGTTCTCCCCTCCGAATACGCTGCAAACATCGTTAAGGTAGAAAGACCCGTTCTCTACGACGAATATCTTAAGAACGAATACAGAAAGCTCGACGACCTTAAGAAGTCCTACGAAGAAGGCCTCCTTTCCGAAGAGGAAATGAAGGGCAGGGTGGAAATTCTGTACGACAGAATCTACGAACTCAGAGACATCTGCTTCGATAACAAGGTTATCCAGCCGTTCTATTACATCGTTCTCTTCGACAGCGACAAGCACCAGCTTACAAACAGCGCAAAGGCTGCCGTAGATACCCTCCAGAACGCCGAAATCAGGGCTCGTATCCTTAACGACGACAAAGATATCGCTATCTTCTTAAAATACACAAATCAGCTCGATTTTAACGAAAGAGATATCGAAGAAATCAATCCCGAGCACTACGCAATGTGGGCTATGCCTGCAAGTGTGGACATTAAGCCGAGAACAGCTGTTATAAACGGTATCTACACCCATAACATGAACCTCATCAACTATCCGACGATAGTTGGAGATGCATGGATGGCAACAGTAATGACCATGCCCTCCACAAAGGTTGTGGTAAAGTGCACACCCATGGACAAGGGCAAAGCCATAAGAGGTATCGACAATTCCCTCACAGAACTCCGCGGACAGTACTCCGGTACAGGCGTGGATTCCAAGAGAATGGAACTGGCTGAACACATTCAGTCTCTCGAACGCCTCCTCGCAATGCTTCAGAGCGACAGCGAAAGCCTTCTCAACGTCAATATTTACGTAACTTCCTACGACATAAATATGACGAGAGAAGATACTTCCATGCCCCAGCCGCCCAGATCCAACCGCAGAAACATCGCGAACATGAAGCGCGTTGTAAGACGCACATACCAGGAACAGGGCTTCCGCGTAAGCAACCAGGAATTCAACCAGATGACCGCATTCATTGGGTCACAGGTTTCCGCTTTCGACCCCCTGGCAAAGAAGGGCAGAGGCATCCCCAGCAACTCGCTGGCAGCTGCTTACCCCTGGGTATTCGCTCATGTATCCGACGCCAACGGCATTAAGCTCGGCGCAGAAGACGGTACTCCCGTATTCATCGACTTCTTCAGAAGAGATTCCGAAAGAGTCAACAGCAACATGGTTATCGTCGGTAAGTCCGGTTCCGGTAAGTCCTACGCAACAAAGAGTTTGCTTGCAAACCTTGCTGCAGACGACGCCAAGATCTTTATTCTGGACCCCGAAAACGAATATACAGAGCTTGCAAGAAGCCTTAACGGTAAGTTCATTAACGTAGGCAATGCAACTCAGGGCAGACTCAACCCGTTCCACATCATCACCGCTCTCGACGACGATGACGAAGACGGTGCAGGCGTTTCCGGTTCCTACGCAACTCACCTGCAGTTCCTGGAAGAATTCTTCAGACAGATTCTCCCCGACTGCGAAAGAGATGCCCTGGAATACCTGAACGCACTGGTAGACCGCATGTACACAAACATGGGCATTACTGCTGAAACCAATCTTGCCCAGCTCCGTCCGGAAGACTATCCGACCTTCGACGACCTGTACGATGCAATCCTCATGGAATTCCAGTCTACAGACAACGATTATATTCATACGATGCTCCGCACTCTTATGAACTATATTTCGAAGTTCTCCACAGACGGAAGAAATGCGAACATCTGGAATGGTCCGTCCACAGTTACAACAGAGGAAAACTTCACAGTATTTAACTTCCAGAGCCTGCTTGCAAACCGCAACGGTACAATTGCAAACGCTCAGATGCTGCTGGTTCTTAAGTACATCGACAACGAAATAATCAAGAACAGAGATTACAACATCAAGTACGGCATGAACCGCAAGATCGTAGTAGTAATCGACGAAGCTCACGTATTCATCGATACAAAGTTCCCGATCGCTTTAGACTTCATGTTCCAGCTCGCAAAGCGTATCCGTAAGTACAACGGTATGCAGATTGTAATCACTCAGAACATCAAGGACTTCGTAGGTTCCGAAGAAATTGCACGTAAGTCTACTGCAATTATCAATGCCTGCCAGTACAGCTTCATCTTCTCCCTGGCGCCCAACGACATGGACGACCTCTGCAAGCTCTACGAAAAGGCCGGCGGAATCAACGAAAGCGAGCGTGAACAAATCATCGGCGCTGCAAGAGGCCAGGCATTCACCATCATGAGCCCCCAGAGCCGCTCAAGCTTCAAGGTTGAAGTTCCCGAAGATGTGGTTCACATGTTCCAGGATCAGGAATACGTAAGCCGCTACTTCACAGGCCCCGAAGGGGAAGCATCCTGGGAAGAATTCATGGGAGAAAGCCGCGAAAAGAGAGCAGAACTGGAAGCTGTTCACAGCAGCGAAGAAGCTCAGGTTTACGTAGCTCCCAGAAAGAAGATCGTTTTCGAAGAACTCAGCGAAGACGAATTCGCTGCCATCGAACTCAAGCCCAAGAAGCCGTCTAAGTTCTACGCAGAACTTGAAGAAGCCAAGGCAGCCGCAAAGCCCGAACCCGCAGAACTTCCCGAAATTGCAGACGATTTCGACGAATTCGATATTCCGGAAGATCCGGAAGAATTCCGCAGAATGGCAGAGGCAAAGGCAGAAAAGCCCGAAGCTCCGGCAGAAGCGCCTGCTCCGGCTCCGGTTATTGCAGAAGCACCCGCTCCGCAGCCCGTCGTACAGACGATTCAGCAGACAGTGGTTCAGTCTTCCAAGACCGAAGAAATGCTGGGCGAACTGCTCGGACGATTCAGCTATGAATCCATGCTTTCCGAAATCAGACGCAGCGTAAGAGAAGAAGTCGAACGCGAACTGGCTCACGCAAAATCTGCAGCTACCGCAGCTGTTGCTGCAGGCGGCGCAGTTCTCGGCTCTATCTTCAACGATGAAGCTATGGAAGAAGCAGGACGAATCGCAGCAGAAGAAGCTATTGCAAAGGCAGAAGAGACGGCTGCACCGGCTATGGAAACAGCTCCTGCTCCGGAAGCTCCCGCAGAAGAAGCTCCTGCACCTGCAGACGACGAACCCGCAGATTCCGGTTTCGACATCATGGCACTGCTCACAGCAGAAGCCGAAAAACTGGGCAACATCTCGCCCATCGACCTTATGGAAACTTACGGCGACACTATCATCAGCATTACGCTCGAAGACCTTGTTGCTTATAACACAAATCACAAAGCAAGCTAATGCTTCAGCTAATGGAGGCTGAAAATGCTTAAAATCAACGGAAAACTGAATAAAGGAAATGCGATTCTCAGAAGAATTGTAACTGTAGTCCTGTGCGTTTCTTTGATTATCGGCATAGCTCCGCTTACATTCCTCCCGCAGGTACATGCGGCAGAAGCATACGACGTAAAAAACGGCGACGAAAGGGATTTAGTTAAAAGTGTTGAAACTAATTTTGCCCGTATGATTAGAATGGCGGAGCCGGAGCGTGAGGAATTTGTTGATCGTCTTGCCTACGACGTCATACATAGTGTGGACACTGAAATAGTAACAGACCCTGATTTGATAGCTGCATACGACAGAAACTCCGAAAGAATCGGCCGCAATGTAGGCTGGAACCATACCTTATTCCCCGGCAGTACTCTGCTTATTAAAACAAGAAGATATATCGCTGGTGACCCGGAGTATTATCCCATTACTCTCGACGATTTCCGTACTTTTGCAACAACGTATGTATCCTTTAAGGCTTCTGCAGCCTGGGAGGATAAGGATTTCGAAGAGAAGAAGGCAATAATCGAACATTCCGTTAGCAACGGAGACAAGGATTACATGCCCGATCCCAAAGATTCCAGACTTAAGCTCTACGGTTATGTAAGGGACTACATGCCGGAAGTAAACTACTACTGGGGCGGATACGAATGCCTGGAGCAGGTTAATTACTCAGTTCACGCATCAAAGCTCGAAATCGACTACTACAGATTTACAAAAGACCCGGAAAACGCAATTATTGCAACGGATATTAACGATACCTATATCCTCAGAACAGATACAGGCGTTTTAGGCGGAAATAACGTACTTTACTTAGGCATTAAGTACACAGACGTTAACGGCATCGACAGAACAGAGTTCCTGTTCCCCCACGAAAGCTCTTTAAACGACGGTTTCCGCGTCGCAGAGTTCTATGGGTCACCCTCCCAGAAGCTCAGAGACATTTTCGCAGCAACAGACTATAAGGTAACGAACTCCTACGGCAACACCGACGGACTTCTGCCTTATTCCAGCGACATGTACCTCTTCCAGCCGGGATACAAGATGCAGTCCTTTAACGGTATCGACGTATTCATGAGATACCCCATGGACGGCAAGTATACAAAGGGCTGGACATGCACAGGCATGTACATGTACAAGGTAGACCAGCTCTATGGCGTACAGATGGCCGGCTACTATTCCGGCAGCTACAACATCGCATTTAAGGGCAGCCTCCTCGGTTACCTCGAAGAAGATACCATCGACTTCGAACTCGAAGGCAGCGACATCATGTACAAGGTAAGCAATAAAGCCGGTTCCGACTACAAGTTCGCCGTTCCTTCAGCCGAAGCTGCAGTTTACGACAGCAAGAACAGCGAATTCCTGGTTAAGTTCGACATCGCAGATGTTTACGGCGCAGGCATCGAAAGCCTCGCTGCAAACTACAACGACGGCTACAGACTCAAGCAGGTTGCAGAAGCTTTAGCTGTAAACATTACATACAAAGACGTCTACGGAAGATCCAAGACAGTCGTTATGCCTGCAATCACAAGCATGATCGGCTGGATGGTCGAAAAGGGCATGGTTGAAACCGAACTGCCCATCGCAGGCGTTGCGCAGCAGGGTGACCCCATCATGGTCCCTGCATCCCTTCCCGACTTTGAATCCCTGGCAAGCGTAAGCGTAACCTACGGCGACGAAGCAGCTGCAGCAGCAGGTGTAGAAGCTACAGCCGGCGTTACAAGAAACCAGAGATTAAAGGGCCTCGCAAACGATGAAATGGCCATCACCGGCATGCAGATCTATGGTTCAGACGTAACCGTAAACTATTCTTTAGACGGTGCAAGCGTAAGACTTTCCGCAAACGGAGATCCTCTTTACTACTTCGTAGCAAACGAATCCAGCGGCAAGCAGATCCGCACAGGAAAGACCGAACTGCCCATGTCCAAGTACATGCAGGGCGCTTCCCTTAAGCCTGTGGACCAGATCGGCGAAAGCCACTACGTACTCGTAATCAAGACCGACGACATGAACCAGGCAGGCACAACATCCCACCTTACAGCAAGAGTCGGCTATGAATTCACAGACGGAAAGACTTACGAAACAAAGGCTATTGACCTTACAGAAGCAGCTGAAGACTTCTTCGGCTACTGGCCGTGTGCAGACGGCAGGTCCGCAGCAGCTGCAGCAGCAAGCCCCGGAATGGAGCTTATTGCAGAACTTCCGATTACACATGCAAATAAGTTCACAAGTGTAACAATTTCCATGGACAGCCGTTCCACAGACGACTGGCAGATGAAAGAACTTGCTATCTACAGCGTAGACAGCACAGGAAACAGAAGAGTAGTCTGGAACAAGCCCGAAGAAGGCGATGCAAAGGGCCAGGCATTCCTCAAGATTTCCGACCGTTACATTACAAGAGACTTCGAAAGATCCGACGATTCCCTCGTAGCTCGCTACCCGAGCCTCCTGGACATCGCAGAAACCGAAGACGAAGATGAAATGGAAAAGATTTACCTCGGCGGCAACATCTTTACTCAGACCATCTTCTTCGGAGAAAACTCCAAGAGCGACATCGAAAAGAGAAAGTCCGTAGACTGGGATAAGATCCGCTACTCCATGTCCTACAAGGAAACCATGCAGGACCTCGGATTCTCCACAAGAGACTCCGTATACCAGGTAGACGTTAAGGTTGCAAGCAACTCCGAATCCAACTCCAACGACGGAGACTGCGGTTCTCAGAACCTGTTCTACTTCAAGCTCATATTCGAAAACGGCAGCAGCGGTTACGT
>JAKSSQ010000053.1 GCA_024403005.1 Clostridia bacterium
AGTTAATAATATCACAATTAAGCTGCATGAACCAATAAAATAGCGCTGAAGCCAAATAATAACTACCGGCTCAGCCGGTAGTTTTATAATGCCCCTATAAGGGGCCCTTACCAGCTGCACCTCAAGGTGTGCTGAATGGGTTTGCCAATCGCACAACCTTTTCACGGTGACCCTAAAGGGTCATTTTTATTTAACTTTTTCTCCTGTGAAAGGATCTATGTATTCTTTCAAACTGATTTGATCCTCAACTATATCTTCCTGTAGTTGTTGCGATATGTATTCTTTTATCGCCTTCGTATTTTTCCCCACAGTGTCTACATAGTATCCTCTACACCAAAAATGCCTGTTGCCATATTTGTATTTTAGATTTGCGTGTTTGTCGAAGATCATCAAAGAACTCTTTCCTTTCAGATATCCAACAATTTCAGATACACTATATTTAGGCGGAATTCGAACCAACATGTGAATGTGATCTGGGCAGCATTCAGCCTCTATTATCTCGATATCTTTTCTTTCGCACAGCATTCTTAAAATTTTTCCGATATCCGCTCTTATCTGCCCATATATTACTTGTCTTCTGTACTTTGGGGCAAACACGATGTGATACTTACAATTCCATGTTGTGTGTGCTAAACTTGAACTGTCCTTCATGGACGCACCTCCTGTTAATTTTGTGGTTGGCAAACCCACTTAATTCTAACAGGAGTTTTTTACTTTAATCTAAAGATGTTAATTCGCACCGGCATAGCCGGTGGATTATTATCGCTAAAGCAACAATTAAAAAAGACAGGTGCTTTTAACACCTGTCATAATAGTTTATCGATTTGGCAAACGGACTACTTTCCGCCCAGCTTAGCCTTAACTTCTGCTTCTGCTACGCAGATGGGCAGAGCGAAGGACTTTTCGCGCAGAGCGTTGAATTCCTTAAGATCGTCCTTCATTACGCCGTCCCATTCTTCTGCGAATCTGCCGGACTTAATGTTTTCGTACTGTTCTTCCAGGAACTTGCGGATAGGAGCTGTGTCTACCTTGCCAAAGCGGCTCATCTGGCCGTACTGGCTTGTTCTGGAGTGCATGGGCAGCTGCTTGAAGAGACCTACATCTGCCATCTTTTCCATCATGAACATGGGTTCCTTGGACATGTACAGTTCGTACAGAATAGCTTCGGGGCTGTGTCCTTTTTCGATAAGGAGATTGAAAGCTTCGTTCATAACGTTCATGATGAGAGGCCATGTAGCCTGTTCGCTCATGAGGTCAAGATATGTTTCTTCTGCGAAGGAAGCTTCGATAGCGCCGCACTTTGTGGAACCGATAGCCTTAGCAAGGCCGAGAGCGATTTCCATTGCATTGCCTGTTGCATCCTTATGAGCAACTACATATGCGGGGAAACCTGTTCCGTTTTCAAAGAGTTCACGAACGCCGCGGCCGATCATTCTGGGAGCAACCATGATTACGTCCAGGTCTGCTCTGGGAACGATGTGACCAAATGTTACGTTATAACCTGATGCAAAGTTTACTGCTGCACCTTCGTGAAGATTGGGTTCGATTTCCTTTGTGTAGATTTCGGGAGCAACTTCATCCGGAAGAAGCATGAAAATGATGTCTGCCTTGCTGCTTGCTTCTGCTATGGGATAAACGGGGAAACCGTCTTCGTTAGCTGCTGTCCAGGATTCATCTCTGATAGAACCGATAATAACGTTCTTGCAGCCGCTGTCTCTCATGTTGAGAGCCTGGGATCTGCCCTGGTTACCGTAGCCGATGATCGCAATAGTCTTGTCCATTACGACTTCAAGTTTAGCATCCTTTTCGTAGTAAATCTTTGCCATATTATTCCACCTTTCCCATCAGCTTGCCCATGTGAGCCATTGTTCTGAGAAGCTGATTTGTGTAACTCATTTCGTTGTCGTACCATGCAACAACTCTAACTTCAAAGATATGAGTTCCGCACTGCTGTGCAAGAGTCTGGGTAGCGTCGAAAATGGAACCATATGTGCTTCCGATGATGTCGGAAGAAACGATTTCTTCTTCGTTGTAGCCGAAGGACTCGTTTGCAGCTGCCTTCATTGCTTCGTTTATACCTTCAACAGAAACGGTGTCTGTCATATCCTTAAGTGTTGCATCCAGGATTGTGATGGAGCCGGATGCTACGGGAACTCTCTGAGCTGAACCAATCAGCTTTCCGTCCAGTTCGGGAATTACAAGGCCGATAGCCTTTGCAGCGCCTGTACTGTTGGGAACGATGTTGAGAGCGCCTGCTCTTGCTCTTCTGAAGTCGCCCTTTCTGTGGGGTCCGTCCAGAATCATCTGGTCGCCTGTATAAGCGTGAATTGTGGTCATGAAACCTGTTCTGAGTTCTCTGTAGTTGTTGAGAGCCTTAGCCATGGGAGCCAGGCAGTTTGTTGTGCAGGAAGCACCGGAAACTACCAGGTCGTCTGCTGTGAGTGTTTCGTGGTTTGTGCCGTAAACGATAGTGGGCAGGTCGTTTCCTGCGGGAGCAGAAATGAGAACCTTCTTAGCGCCGGCATTGATATGAGCCATGGACTTAGCCTTGCTTGTGTAGAAGCCTGTGCATTCGAGAACGATGTCTACATCGTATTCAGCCCAGGGAAGTTCGCTTGCGTCTGCCTTGGCGAAAACGGGAATCTTTACGCCATCTACTGTGATGGAGCTTTCGTCGTAGGAAATTTCGTGGCCGCTGTATGCCTTCTGTACGGAATCGTACTTGAGCAGGTAAGCCAGCATTTCGGGCTTTGTAAGGTCGTTGATAGCTACGATTTCAAATTTAGGATTGCCGAAAGCGTTGCGGAAAGCAAGTCTTCCGATACGGCCGAAGCCATTGATTGCGATTCTGAGCATGTATATACCTCCTACTTTGCCATCTTGTAAATTGCGATAGCGTCTGCTTTAGTTATCTTCTTCATGCAGCCAACTGTGTAGGTGTCTCCGCCTGTGCACTTGTCTGCCATTTCTTCGATCTGTTCGTCTGTGGGGTTAATTCCCAGTTCTGTAAGGGATGTGGGCATCTTGATTTCTCTGTAGAAAGCTTCCATTGCTTCGATACCCTTAACAGCTGTTGCAGCGTCGTCTGCTGCGGGTTCAACGCCCATAACGTTAACTGCGAACTTTGCGAAACGTGCGGGGTTAGCATCCATTACGTATCTTGCCCAGCTGCCCCATACTGCTGCCAGACCTGCGCCGTGTGTTACATCGAACATACCGCCGCATTCGTGTTCCAGTCTGTGTGTAGCCCAGTCGCCGCCGTCGTTGCCTGCGTTGAACAGACCATTGTGGGAAAGGCTTCCTGCCCACATGATTTCAGCTCTTGCATCGTAGTTCATGGGGTCATTAAGGAGAACCTTAGTGTAAACCATGGTATTTCTGAGCAGAGCTTCCATTAAACCGTCGTTGAGCTGCATGTTTTCGCACATGTTGAAGTAGCGTTCCATCGTGTGCATCATGATGTCTGTGCAGCCGCTGATTGTCTGGTATTCGGGCAGTGTGTATGTGAGTTCGGGGTTCATTACTGCGAACTTGCAGCGGCAGTAGTCGCTGGAAAAGCCCTTCTTGAGCCAGCCTTCTTCGTTTGTAATAACGGAGGAGTCGGACATTTCGCTTCCTGCAGCAGCGATTGTGAGAACTGCACCGATGGGCAGGCAGCCCTTAACTTCTACTTTGCCGCAGTAAACATCCCACGGATCGCAGTCGTTTGCGATGCCGTAGCCTATAGCCTTGGAAGAGTCGATAACGCTTCCGCCGCCTACAGCGAGAATAAAGTCTACGCCTTCTTTCTTAGCCAGTTCCACACCTTCGTATACCTTGGACATTCTGGGATTGGGAACAACGCCGCCCAGCATGCAGTATGCGATGTTTTCGTCTTCCAGAGACTTGCAGATTCTGTCCAGAAGACCGGATTTCTTAGCGCTCTGTCCGCCGTAGTGGATCATAACCTTCTTGCAGCCTTCAGCCTTTACAAGAGCACCTACCTTTTCTTCTGCAGCCGTGCCGAAAACAACTTTAGTCGGTGTGTAGTAATTAAAATTAAGCATATTTACCTCGCTTGATATCAATACAAAAAATATTCCTTTGGGAAAATTATATCACAAAGAAATTACGGAAGATTGAAAATTTATTCAAATATTGTATGTAATGTTTCGGTTTGCCGGAGATTGTATCCATAAAAAAACCGCCCATCGAAAGATGAGCGGCGGATTGTTTTTAGAACAGCAGTGCGCTTGCAATTGTGAAATATACAAGCAGAGAAATTGCGTCGACCATTGTTGTAATGAACGGAGAAGCCATTACTGCCGGGTCGAAGTTAAGCTTCTTTGCAAGCATAGGAAGCGAGCAGCCGATAACCTTTGCTACTACAACTGTAATAGCCATTGTTGTGCATACTACTGCAGCTACTGCAAGCGTAATGTCAGGGTTGTTCATAGCCATTCTGTCTACGAGCATAATCTTGCAGAAGCAGGCTATAGCCAGAGCGCAGCCGCAGAGAACTGCAATTCGGATTTCCTTCCAGATAACCATGGGAAGTTCAGAGAATTCAACTTCGTCCAGGGAAATCGCACGGATTACCGTTACTGAAGCCTGGGAACCGGAGTTACCGCCGGTATCCATGAGCATGGGGATGAATGCGGTAAGAGCAACCTGTGCAGCCAGCGCGCTTTCGAACTTTGTGATGATAATGCCTGTAAATGTGGCGGAGATCATCAGCAGGAACAGCCAGGGAATTCTGTGCTTGAATACGTCGAATACGCTCTGCTTAAGGTAGGTCTTATCGGACGGAATAATACCGCCCATGATTTCCATGTCTTCCGTGGTTTCTTCTTCGATTACGTCCATAGCGTCGTCGAATGTAACGATACCGACCATTCTCATGTCGCTGTCGACTACGGGCAGTGCGAGGAAGTTATACTTGGAGAACATGCGGGCTACGTCTTCCTGGTCGTCCAGAGTGTTTACGCTGATGAGGTTTGTTTCCATAAGGTCTTCTACCTTTACCTCGTCCTTGGAGGTAAGCAGTTCTCTTACGGTTACCGTACCCTGCAGCCTTCTGGAATCTGTAACGTAGCAGGTGTAAATTGTTTCCTTATCCACGCCGACTTCGCGGATTCTTGCGATTGCTTCTCCGCAGGTCATGTTGGGGTTAAGGTCTACATATTCGGTTGTCATTAAGGAACCGGCAGAATTTTCCGGATACTTGAGAATTTCATTGATTTCTCTTCTCATGTTGGGATCTGCCTGAGCCAATATACGCTTTACAACGTTGGCGGGCATTTCCTCTACCAGGTCTGCCACGTCGTCGACGAACAGTTCGTCTACAACTTCGTGAAGTTCCTTATCGGAGAAGCCTGTAACCAGGATCTCCTGCTGGTCGGGGTCCATTTCTACGAATGTTTCGGCGGCCAGTTCTTTCGGGAGGAGGCGGAAGAGCAGCGGGAGCAGTTCTTCATCTACGTCCTCGAAAATTTCTGCGACGTCCGAAGGGTTCATGGTGATAAGAACATCCTTTATAGTGGAATATTTCTTCTCCTCCAGAAGCCTTTCAAAGGTCTTTTCAAATGTAATTTCTGCCATAGTAAATGTTCCATTTCGGGGAATCGGCTACGGCAGGTCCGGTGTATATTCAGGAGCAAGCCACGGATAATCGCGGCGGCTCAACTAAACTCTGGCCTGCCGGTTTGCCGTTTGTACTTCCGCTATCCATGGTTTTTCCTCCTTTTCTTCTCATTGAACTAACTAATACTCTAACGCACTGACCCAATTGTCTGCACGCAAAAAACACGCATTACTGCACCCACTATTTTAGCACCAGGGCTTTGATTGCGTCAACTCAAAACCACCCCGAAAATCGGGGCGGCCTGGTTAATAATCTTATTACATTTCGTAATGGTGTGCGTCCTGCAGCACCATTTCCTTGACCTTCATGAGTCTGACCTTTGTGGAGTTTTCGCTTTCCTCGAGCTTCATGGTAATGTAGCGGATTACCTGTTCGTACTCGGGAATCATTACGTATTCCAGAGCATTTACTCTTCTTCTGGTCTTTTCGATTTCTTCTGCCAGCAGCTGAACGGTCTTTTCCGTCTCTGCAAGCTTAAGCATGTCTTCGAATACTCCGGACATCTTTTCCAGGGCTTCGTCCAGCTCTGCGGAGGTCTGGGCAAAACCGTAGGGATAGATTTCCGTTGGGTCATCGTTAGTCGTCTTGTACTCGTACCTTGGCACGTTAACGCTCATGACGTTCTTGTAATCCACGGAAAGTTCCACGCTCTGCTTAGGATAGATTAAAGCGCTTTCCAGCATTTCCGGGCTCATGATTGCGCTTGCAACCTGAAGGGATGCAAAGGCTTCGGTGAGGCCCTTCTCTACCTTTACGCGGAGTTCCTTGTTTACGGTTACGATTTCCATGAACTGGCGCATGAGGCCGTCTCTCTTGTCTTTAAGGAGCTTGTGGCCTCTTCTCGCCGTCTTGAGCCTGCCTTTGTACTGGTTCAGGACCATTCGGGTCGGTGTTACTGTCTTGCTTGCCAAAACAAATCGCCTCCTTTAGTCCTGGGGCAGGTACTTTTCAATATATTCGGGCTTAATTCTCTTGAGTTCTCTCTTGGGCAGAATCTTGAGCAGGTTCCAGCCTGTATTGAGAGTTTCTTCGATAGATCTGTTTGTTTCATTGCCCTGGTTTACATAGACCTTTTCGAACTGGTCTGCAAACTTTGCGTAGAGCTTGTCGTCTTCGGAAAGAGCTGCTTCGCCCAGGATAGTCATGAGTTCCTTTGCTTCCTTGCCTCTGGAGTAGCCGGCAAAGAGCTGGTTCATTGTACCGGAGTGGTCTTCTCTTGTCTTTCCTTCGCCGATGCCCTTGTCCTTAAGTCTGGACAGAGAAGGAAGTACGTCGATGGGAGGTACGATTCCTCTGCGGTGCAGATCTCTGGAAAGGATGATCTGGCCTTCTGTAATGTAGCCTGTAAGGTCGGGGATCGGGTGAGTCTTGTCGTCTTCCGGCATGGAAAGGATGGGAATCATTGTAATGGAGC
The DNA here is from genome assembly GCA_024403005.1 of Clostridia bacterium. Lineage (GTDB taxonomy): Bacteria > Bacillota > Clostridia > Peptostreptococcales > Anaerovoracaceae > RUG11894. The sequence goes on from JAKSSQ010000053.1 coordinate 7,038, forward strand.
CGTTCTTTCCGATGCGGCGGCCTGCTCTTTCGTACATGGTTGCAAGGTCTGTGTACATGTAGCCGGGGTAGCCGCGGCGGCCGGGAACTTCCTTTTTAGCAGCGGAAATTTCGCGGAGCGCTTCTGCGTAGTTTGTGATATCCGTAATGATTACGAGAACCTGCATGTCCTTTTCGAAAGCCAGGTATTCTGCAGCGGTGAGCGCCATTCTCGGTGTTGCGATACGTTCAACAGCCGGGTCGCTTGCCAGGTTGGAGAATACTACTGTTCTGTCGATAGCACCTGTGCGGCGGAAGTCGTTAATGAAGAATTCGGATTCTTCGAAGGTAATACCTACAGCTGCGAATACTACAGCGAAGCTTTCGTTGTCGCCGAGTACCTTTGCCTGTCTTGCAATCTGAGCTGCCAGTGCTGCGTGGGGCAGACCGGAACCGGAGAAGATAGGCAGCTTCTGGCCTCTTACCAGAGTGTTAAGCCCGTCGATAGCGGATACGCCTGTCTGAATGAATTCAGCCGGGTAAGCTCTGCTTGCGGGGTTCATGGGAAGACCATTAATGTCCATGTGGGCATCTGCCAGGATTTCCGGACCTCCGTCGATGGGGTGACCCATACCGTTGAAAACTCTGCCCAGCATGTCGCCGGAAACAGCCAGTTCCAGGGGGTGACCCAGGAATCTTACCTTGGACTGAGCCAGGTTAATACCCTGTGCGGATTCGAAGAGCTGTACAACAGCCTTGTTTCCGTCTACTTCCAGAACCTTGCAGTGTCTGATTTCGCCGGAAGGCAGTTCGATTTCGCCCAGTTCATCGTATGTAACGCCTTCTACCTGGTCTACTACCATAAGAGGGCTTACTACTTCTCGGATGGTTTTATATTCTTTAATCATTATTCTTCACCTCCGGCTGCAGCTTCTTCTGCCTGCTTGGCAAGTTCTTCGCAGATGGCTGTGAATTCGGAATCAACCATGTCTTCTGTTACCATCTTAGCTCTTGCGATCTTTTCCTTTGCGGGGAGAACCATGAGTTTTTCAAGGGGTGCGCCCTTTTCCAGAGCTTTGCGGCATTCTTCGTCGCACTTTAAGATCATGTCGAGAAGTCTGTACTGCTTAGCGTAGCTGGAGAATGCATCTTCGTCTACAAATGCGTTCTGCTGCAGGAAGTCTTCGCGGATCTGCTTAGCAGTTTCCATGGTAAGTCTGTCTGCTTCGGACAGGGAGTCCTGGCCTACCAGTCTTACGATTTCCTGAAGTTCGCTTTCTTCCTGAAGGATGCTCATGGCCTTAGCTCTGTTAGCTGTGTATTGTTCGCCGAACTGTTCCTTATACCACTTGCCCAGTGTATCCATGTACAGGGAGTAAGATGTGAGCCAGTTGATTGCCGGGAAGTGTCTTGCATAAGCAAGGCTGGAGTCCAGAGCCCAGAATACCTTTACGATACGCATTGTAGCCTGGGAAACAGGTTCGGAAATGTCGCCGCCCGGAGGGGATACAGCTCCGATAGCTGTTACGCTGCCCTTTCTTCCTTCGCTGCCGAGGCATTCAACAACGCCTGCTCTTTCGTAGTACTGGGCGAGTCTGGATGCCAGGTATGCGGGGTAGCCTTCTTCGCCGGGCATTTCTTCCAGACGGCCGGACATTTCTCTTAAAGCTTCTGCCCAGCGGCTTGTGGAGTCTGCCAGTACAGCTACATCGTAGCCCATGTCGCGGAAGTATTCTGCGATGGTGATACCGGTATAAATGGATGCTTCTCTTGCAGCTACAGGCATGTCGGATGTATTTGCGATAAGCACTGTACGCTTCATGAGGGGCTGGCCGCTTCTGGGGTCAACGAGTTCGGGGAATTCCATGAGAACGTCCGTCATTTCGTTGCCGCGTTCGCCGCAGCCGATGTAAATTACGATGTCCACGTCGGACCACTTAGCCAGCTGGTGCTGAACTACTGTCTTGCCGGAGCCGAAAGGTCCGGGAACAGCAGCTGTGCCGCCCTTGGCGATCGGGAACAGAGTATCGATGATTCTCTGGCCGGAGTTCATGGGCTTTGCAGGAACCTGCTTTCTTGCATAGGGTCTGGGGATACGAACGGGCCAGCGCTGAATCATGTTCAGTTCCTTTGTTTCGCCCTTTTCTGTCTTAATGACCGCAATGGTTTCTTCTACAGTGTGCTGTCCGCTTTCGATGCTTACAACTTCGCCTGTGAGGCCAACGGGCATCATGATCTTGTGCAGGATTGCAGATGTTTCCTGAACTGTACCCAGAACATCTCCGGGGCCCAGCTTATCTCCGGGCTTTGCAACAGGAACGAAATCCCACTTCTTTTCTCTGTTGAGGGAAGGTACTTCTGTACCTCTTGCGATGAGTTCACCTGCGATAGCTCTGATTTCGGGCAGAGGTCTCTGAATACCGTCGTAAATATTCTCCAGCATGCCCGGCCCCAGTTCTACGGACATGGGGTAGCCTGTTGTTTCTACAACAGCGCCGGGTCCGATACCGGATGTTTCTTCGTATACCTGGATAGATGCAACTTCACCCTTTACGTTGAGGATTTCACCGATGAGGCGCTGCTTGCCTACGCGTACAACGTCGGATACGTTGGCGTCAGCAAGACCGATTGCTTCTACCAGAGGTCCGGAAACTTTTGTAATGGTTCCGCTCATAATTAATCTCCTAATATATTTCTGCCGACGGCTCTTTCAACAGCAGCTCTTAAAGCTTCCATGCTGGATCCATCGCTGCCCTCTCTGCCGGGTATCGTAATGATAGCCGTAGCGGGGCTGTCTTTAAACTTGCTGATTTCTGAGGAAATTCCTGCAGCCAGCTTTTCTTCAATGTAAATTATCGCGTATTCTTCGTCCTTTGTAAGGCTTTTAAGGCAGCTGCCTGCTTCTTTTGCATCGGCTGCATCGAAGGTGTCCAGGCCCAGGGCGCGAAATCCCATGACCGTTTCTCTTCCGCCTATTACTGCAATTTTACGCATAGATACCACGCAGCCTTTCTACGAGAACTTCGGATTTAATACCGCCCAGCAGACGGATTCTGGTCTCCTTTTTCAC